>JALOTR010000145.1 GCA_025457805.1 Akkermansiaceae bacterium
GCCGGCCCGAGGGTTTTGCGTGGCGGGCGTGAGTTATGGAATTTCGCCTCCAATGATTACCTCGGTCTGGCACGTCATCCGGAGATCGAGGATGCATTGGTGGAGGGGGTGAAACGGTATGGCGCGGGCTCTGCGGCATCGCGACTGGTTTGTGGCACCTTGCCGCCTCATCGCGAGTTGGAAGAACGACTGGCGGAAGCCAAATCCTCCGAAGCGGCACTGGTGTTTTCATCGGGATTCGCGGCTTCCATGGGCATGATTCCTGCGATTGTGGGCAAGGCGGATCATGTGATCCTCGACAAGCTTTCCCATGCCTGTCTCGTCGATGCGGCGAAACTTTCAGGTGCGAGCCTGCGGGTTTTTCCGCACAATGATGTGGCGAAACTGGGTCGATTGTTAGAAACCATCCGCTCGAAAGACAAGGACGGCCGGATCCTGGTGGTAACCGAATCCGTGTTCAGCATGGATGGCGATCTTTGCCCCTTGAAGGAGATTCTCGATCTATCTGATAGATATCATGCCTTGCTGCTGCTCGATGAGGCCCATGGCTTCGGAGTGCTGGGTGAGCGGGGCATGGGCCTGGCGGAGCGGGAAGGCGTGCAAGACCGGGTGAGCTTCCAGATGGGCACGCTGAGCAAGGCAGCAGGGCTGGCAGGCGGTTATGTGGCGGCCTCGCGGGAGTGGATCGACCTGCTGACCAATCGCGCCCGCTCCTTCATCTATTCCACCGCGCCGCCGCCCTGTCTGGCCCATGCGGCGATGGTTTCGCTGGACCTCATCCGCTCGGAAGAAGGTGGCAGGCTGCGGGCGAAGTTGATGAAAAACATCACACTTCTCGGCGACTCCACCACCCCGATTTTGCCACGGGTGATTGGGGGAAATGAGGCGGCTTTGGCGGCTTCCGCGGAATTGTTAGAAAAGGGATTTATGGTTCCGGCCATCCGTTATCCCACGGTGCCACGTGGGACGGCTAGGCTGCGGGTCAGTGTTTCCGCAGCCCATCCGGAAGAGGCCGTGATGGGGTTGGCGGCGGAGTTGAAGAGATGATGGGGCGCAAAAAGCGGCGACACCTTGGATGGGTGCCGCCGCAGATTGAGAAGATGCATCAAACCATGCTATCAGCGCGGACCGACCGCGATGAAGTCAAATCCGATGTCGGCACTGCTATTGGATGTATTCGATACAAACACTTGGTAGCTGGTGGTCGTGGCTCCCCCAGCTAGATTTCCAACAATGTGTCCTGGAGCGCCTGTAAGTGTGGCGGTGACGGATGGAGCTGAGGCGAATGAAGTGGAGAAATTGATTGTATAAAGACCAGTTGATCCCTTGGTGACGGTGAAGCCGCTGCCTTTGGAGATCCCACCGACAGAGTTCACACTGCCCCGGACAATCCGGAGGGATTCCTCACCAACCACCGCTGGCCTGCCGCCAACGGTCAATTCTCCAGCCACTTGGAGGCCATTGGCTGGCGGACTATTATCGAATTCACCTACCGTCACGCCACCATTTGCAGCTACAGTCAGTTTGGACTCTCCGGCGACCTGAACCCTTAGTGCGGGCTCAATAGTGCCACCATTGACATGGAGTTTCGAATTCGGACTGGCACCCAAACCCACATTCCCATCTTTTTCGACAGTCATGTGAACGGTATCATTTCCTTCGATCACAAAGTCGTCGTTTGCATCCTGCCCGATGTCCATGAAATCGGTGTTGCCTGACTTTTGGAAGCGTAGCTGTGCGCCGCCATTAATGCCCGTGAACGTTGCGAGCAAGTTGGTTCCGGCAAGGGGAGGGAAAGGATTCATCACGATCGAGCCATTCGCATTGGTGGTCGACGAGAAGCTTGAAGCAATGTTGCCGCTGAACGTTCCGACAGTGGTGCCCGGCAGTGTCAGATTGGGTGCCAGTTTTGCGCTGGAGACCGAAGCATTGGTAATCTGAGCGCCCGAAATGGCTCCAGTGATGCTTGCGGCGGGGACGCCCGTGAGGCCGGAGCCATTGCCGCTGATCGTGCCTGCAATGAAGGTGGTGTTGTGGGTGCCGGGCGTGCCGATGCGGATGACGCCGGATTGGCCACTGATGCCTTTGTTGCCGATGCAGATATTGTTATCTCCGGTGATGTTGAATCCGCCGTCCTCGCCGATGCCGATGTTGCCTTTGCCATTGCGGTTCTCGCGGAGGGCACCATCGCCGAGGGCGACGTTGAAATTGCCCTTGCTGTTTTTGAACAAGGCCTGAAAACCGACCGCCACATTGCTGGAGCCCAGGTTGGCGGTGAGGGCGCTGCCACCGACGGCGGTGTTGAAACTTCCTGTCTTGGTGGCAAACAGGGCACGGAATCCATCGGCGGTATTGTTCTTGCCGGTGGTGAATTTGGCTCCGGCACCTATGCCGGTTTTGGTATTGGTCTGGGCGCTCGCGATTTCCACGGATGCCAGGGACAGGAAACAAATCGCACAGGTGGAGCCAAGGGAGGCGAAGCGGGCGCGGATACTGAGGTTGGTTTTCATCTAACAGGGGGTTGTTTGGTTTTTTGCACAATCATCGCATGGAACATATTGATCCATTTACGATGAACCCTAGCTCTATCCGCAATGCGGTGGAGTTGGCAATCAAGAACCCCAAAAAACCAACGCCAAGAGGGCGTGGCTCGGCGATAAACCCGTCTGCTGGCCGCGAAGGGGCCGGTTTACGACATCGACGATGCGAGCGGCGAAGGGATGGCGATCACCTGCATACCGGCCCGTTGTGCGGCGAGAATGCCGGCGGGTGCGTCCTCGAGCACGAGGCACTTGGCCGGGCTCACACCGAGCAGGTGGGCGGCCTTGAAGAAAATATCGGGAGCGGGTTTGCCCTCGGTGACGTCATCGGCGGTGACCACTTCGTCAAACCAATCGGACACGCCGACGACGCGCAGGGTTTTTTCCACCACCATGCGGGATCCGCCGCTGGCGATGGCCATGGGGAGCTTGCCGCGAAGGGATTGGGCGAAGGCGGCGACTTCATCGATGAGCGTCACCGTATCAAGCCGCTTGAGGAAGGCTTCGCGCTTGGCAAAGGCAACGGCGGCGGGATCGAGATGGAGGTCATACTCGTCATTCAGATCCACGACGATGTCGCGGGTCGGGCGGCCGCCCATGGCGAGGAAGACGTCCTCCCTGAAGACTCCACCGGCTCCGTAGAGCGCGAGCGCCTCGCACCAGGCTTCGAAGTGCGCGGGCATGGAATCGACGAGCGTGCCGTCGCAATCGAAAATCACGGCATCAAAGCCGTCCGGGGGAAAGGAGAAGGGACCGATACTCGCCATTGCGGCGGAGGGCTTAGAGGCAAGCCAGTCGCATGGCAAGTGCAGTCGTCGGGAAAACTCGTTTTTCCGGAAAATCCTGAGGGAGTCACTAAGGATAAGCGATTCAGAAACGGAGCGTGGTGTCGCAGAAGGTTCCGGCGGGAATGACTGCGGTTTCCGGGCTGGTGTTTTCGATCTTCACCGAGCCTTCAATCACCACGCCCGGGGCAAACTGGACAGGGCCACTGATTTCGAGGGATTTGCAGCCGATGAGGCTGGGCACGCCGAGCCCTTCGATGGAATCGACGAGTTTGTATTCGTCCGAGAGGGAAATCACCGGCGGCTCGCCGTTGCGGGACGGATGGAGGCGGACCTGGCCGTTTTCGAGCACATCGTAGGCATCGGAGCGGAGGGCGAGCAGATCGCCCGTGGTCTTGACCGGGGCGAAGCGGCTGCGGGGCACGTCGATGGCGGCAGAGCCCTCGAAGCACTCGATGGCCGCACCCATGGCGATTTCCAACTGGATGACGGCGGTCGATTTCTTGTCGCGGGGATCGACCGTCTTGTTGTTGCGGATCATCGGCAGCGGGAGGACGCCGGAATCGGCGGCAAGCTGCTCTTTCAGGAGGTCGAGGCGGAGCCAGAGGCTGTTGGTGTTGAAATACTGGTGGCGGTCGATGTCCTGGAAGGCATCCAGATCGGCTGCCGGGCACTGGGCGACCTCGCGGAGGAGGAGGCGGCCGTCCGAATTGCGGCGGGCAAGATGGCCGCCCTTGCGATCGGCGGCGGTGCGGCGGGTGCATTCCATGAGGAAGGGCGCGCCGGATTGGGCGAAATGCTGGAGGATGACCGGATCGAGGATGGCACCGAGGTTGTCGGAATTGGAAACAAAGGCGTATTTCACTCCTTCGGCGAGCAGGCGGTCCAGCCATCCGCTGCCGACGAGGGCCGGGTAGAGATCGCCATGGCCGGGCGGGCACCATTCGAGGTCGGGATCGGCGGGCCAGGCCACGGGATCGAGGGTGGAGGCATCGATTTTCGGGATCTGGTTTTGCATCAACTCCACTTCCGCGGCATCGGCCAGGCCTTCCGAGCGGTAGCGGTCCAGATGGCCGAGCGTGTCCTCGCTGGTGCTGAAACTGTTCATCAGCAGCAAGCGCACGGGCGCGCCACTGGTTTTCCGGAGGTCGAGGATCTGGCGCACCATCAGGTCGAGGAAATTCACCCCATCGCGCACGGCGAGCAGGCTCTTGGGACCTTGCAGGCCCATGCTGGTGCCGAGGCCGCCGTTGAGTTTGATCACCACGGCTTGGGCGAGGAGGTCGGCATCTGCGGGAGTGGCGGGGAGGCTTTCCAGAGAGGCAAGGTGATCCGCAGGGGAGATATCATTTTCCGGGATCATGCCCGTTTCGTTGCGGAGCAGGGCCTCGTAGTTGCGGCGGAAGGCGCGGATGGCGGCATCTCCCATGCCGGCTGCGGTCATTTTGGTTTCGAATGCGGCAAAGTTTCCCATGGCTGCTTGGTGATTGATGGCGTGAGCGTGGCTGCGGATGGCAGGCGGGTCACGCGGAAAAACCGCAAGCGGTCACCAATCGCCCGTGCTCCACTTGCCCTCGAACTCGGGTTCGTAAATATTGAACTCGATGCGACTGAAGGCCTCCATCTTGAAGGTGGCGGTGCCGAAATTCTGGCTGTAGCCGGTGAGCGTGCCATCGCCCACTTCATCGAGGCGGAACACGATGGAAGAACCATCCGGAAACCACGCCCGGATATCTCCCTGTTTGCGGATGGCTTCCTCCTTGGTCACTTCCGGCAGCGAGATGGTGCGGAAGCGGGCCACCGGGACTTTCACTTCGCCCAGCGAGGTTTTGAGGGAAATTTTGCCTTCGTCGATGGAGGTCACCTCACCGGCGATGGTATCGCCATTGGCCAGCTCCATGCGGCCTTTCTCCGGCTTTTCCTTGGTGGGCTTCGGTTCCTCTTTGGGGACAGGAATTCCGAACTGCCTCATGCCGCCGATTCGCGGCTCGGGCATTTCCTCAATCACACCATCCCAAGGGGCCACACCGATTCCGGAGATGCGCACTGGCATCGCGTTCTGGGTCACAAAATGAAGCGCCTTGCCAAATTTCCCCTTGGCCATTTCAGGGTCCGTCCACACCTCGATGATGCGGTCATTGATATACAAACACACCTTGCCGGTCTTGCTGCTGGCACGCAGTTCGATGCGCACCTTGTCATACTCCGCCAGTGCCTGTGAGTGGGTGCTGCCGAGGAAGGCCTGGGTTTTACAATTGCGGAGATAGATGCTGCCGCGTTGGAATGATACTTCATAACCGGAAGACGTGCTGTCTTCCGTCGGCTCATCTGAAAACAGAATCACCTTCAAGGAAAACGAGTCCGACCTCCAAGCCGCATCGAAGGAAACCGAGCATTCTTCCGGCAGCAGATCCGGCCTTGCGATGCTGCCCGCACCTTCCGCACGGAAAGCTCCGCGACTGTAGGTCCATGCGGGTTTGCCGGCGGATTGTTTCCAGCCATCCATCGAATCCGGGCCGCGATAGAGATAATTCATCTGTCCCTCGATTTTCAAATCCGCCACCATGAGGCGGTTGAAATTCAGGCGTCCGGCGAACCAAGTATCGAGCGACACCACCTTGTCCGTGACGGATGCCAGTTGCCCGCGGATGACATCTCCGCGGCGGAGCGTGACCACGGCCACGTGATCGGCCTCCGGTTGTTTGAGTGTGGCGGGCAGCGAGAGATCGATGACTTTCGAGAGCAGGAAAGAGGCGGGTTTTTCCAGCACCGGCGATTGCCAGACGAGAGTCTCCGGTGTGAGGGCCACGAGCGATCCCTGAAGCCTGTCATTGTTGGAAAAGCGCACGAAGGATCCCTCCTCCGCGCGGATCATTCCGGCGGCAAGTGTGGAAACCAAAAAGATATAAGATCGGATGCTCATGGTTCCGGCTTGTCTGCGGGTTTGGGATCCACCCGTTCCATCGCAAGGATCCCCTCCCTGCGGAATTGCAGGGCGCCTAACAGCGGATGGATGGCTGTCACTTCATTCTCGGTAAATCGGCAGGATGCCACGCGCAAGGATCCTTTGCCATGCAAGCGGAGCACGAAGGGAGGACCGGCAGGATCGGCTGCCTTGCCATCTTTTTTGGCGAAGAAAACCGTGGAGACTTCCGAGTCGGGAATCTCTTCCGGGTTTTCCTGGAAATCGCTCTTCATGCGGAAGACCACATTCTTGCCCTCACCCTGCTTGCGGATTTCGAGCAGCTTGCCACTGAAGCGATCATCCTCGCGGCTGATCAGGCTGTCCATTTTCGGATCGCCCCGATCTTCCGCCCGATGGCGGCCGCGCGAGTCGTCGAGTTCGAGCACCTCGATGTTACTCACTTCCTGCGGCACGCCGTTTTGGGTGTTGGACACCAACATCAATCCGGAGCCGTTGGGCACGGTGGGGACGGGATCGAAAAACTCCCCTTCCGGCTCGCCATTGAGATAGAGTTGGATGCGGGCGGCCCTGCGGTCCACGCGGACTTCCACCTGGAGTTCGCGGGTGACATATTGATTGGGAGTGCGGTTGAGAAGGATCACTGTGTTGTAGCGCTTGCCCTTGGAGGCCTCGCGTTTGATTTCAAGTCCCGCGCCGCCGAATTGGAGAT
>JALOTR010000146.1 GCA_025457805.1 Akkermansiaceae bacterium
AAGACCGCAAGGAAAAGGGTCAGGCCATGAAGGCCTACCCCGACTGGTTCATCAAAAACGAGGCCCGCCCTGAATCGAAGCGCAAAGGCTTCGTGATCTGGTATTACCATCGCAAGGACACGCCGCTCGTGAAGTCCGGCCTGCTCGGTCCCGTGAAAATCATCAGCCACAGCCCGGTCACCGCCGCGCCCTGACGCGATTTCCCGCAATTCGTGGATAGACGCCGCCCCCGGAATGGCGTATTCGGGAGCCGGAGCGGCGCATTTTGCCCTCCTCACCCTTGATGTCCATGAATCCAAACCCCGTAAGCCCCATGTCCACGCCATTCATTCCGCGTCGTACCTTTGTTCGCAACGTTCTTGCCGCCGGATCCGCCACCTTCTTCGCCCCGACCATTCTCAGGGCCGCAAAACCTTCCGCCGGTCAGAAGGTCAACCTCGCCTGTGTCGGCATCGGCAACCGCGCGGCGGAAATCATCGAAGCCCTTCACGCCACCGGCCTCGCCAATATCGTGGCGCTTTGTGACACCGACATGGGCGCTCCCCACACGCAGAAGATCCTCAAGAAGTTCCCAGACGTCCCGCGCTTCCAGGACTTCCGCAAGATGTTCGACAAGATGGGCAAGGAAATCGAGGCCATCAGCGTCGGCACTCCGGATTTCTCCCACTTTCCGGTCACGATGCATGCGATGTCGCTGGGCAAGCATGTCTATTGTGAAAAGCCGATGGGATCGAGCTTCCGTGAAATGGAACTCATGATGGCTGCCGAAAAGAAATACAAGGTGGCCGCCCAAATGGGCAACCAGGGTCACTCGGAGGCCAACTACTTCCAATTCAAAACATGGGTCGATGAAGGCATCATCAAGGATGTCACCAAGATCACCGCATTCATGAATTCCAAGCGCCGCTGGCACGGCATGACCGTGGACGGTTATCTGCCCAAACAGCCTGTGCCTGACTCGCTCGACTGGGATAGCTGGCTCGCCGCCGCACAATTCCATGAATACAACAAAGGTTATATGAATGGCGAGTGGCGCTCCTGGTATGACTTCGGAAACGGCGCACTCGGCGACTGGGGAGCCCATATCTTCGATACTGCCCATGAGTTCCTCAAACTCGGGCTGCCCACCGAAGTGGATCCGGTCCTCATCGAAGGCCACAGCAACTTCATCTTCCCACAGGCATCCACCCTGTCCTTCAAGTTCCCCGCCCGTGGCGACATGCCGCCGGTGGATCTGACCTGGTATGATGGACAACAAAACCTTCCTCCGCTTCCCGTGGACATGGGCGGATCCGTCGTGGACCCCAACATCCCACCGCCATCGACCGGCCAGATCGACACCAAGGTGCGCCCACCTGGCAAGGTGATCTATGGCAAGGATTTCACCTTCAAAGGCGGCTCCCACGCCACCACGCTGGAAATCATTGGAGAAAAGGGCAAGGAAATGAAGGGCAAGCTGCCCAATTTCCCGAAGAGCCCGTCCAACCACTTCAAGAACTTCCTGCTTGCCTGCAAAGGCGAGGAAACCTGCCGTTCCTCCTTCGAAGTGGCCGGCCCGCTTTGCCAGGCCATGGCCATCGGCATCCTTGCCCAGCGCGTGAATGCGAAGCTCACCTTCGATCCCGCCACCAAATCCATCACCAATCACAAGGTGGCCAACGAATTGCTCGCCGGAGCTCCTCCGCGCAAGGAATGGGAACAGTATTTCAAGCTGTGATCCACTCCTGATCCAATCGATCCAATCCAAACCGGCGGGATGTCATATCCCGCCGGATTTTTGTTTTTAGATGAAACCCTTCGCGAGAGAGGCATGAAGGATATTGGCTGGATGAACCACTGAAACACTGAGAACCACTGAAAGAACTGAGAGGATGAAGTTTTTGTGACGAACTCAAAAGTCGCGGGAAAGGTTTAATGATGGGTCCAAGGAACCACTGAAATAGTGAGAACCTTTGACAACTCGACTTCTTCCTCAGTTCCTTCAGTGGTTCTCAGTGTTTCAGTGGTTTGCATACATCTCAAAGAATCAGCGGATCCCCACAAAGAGCTGAACCTCACAGGCCACTCCCGCTTTTTTCATGCGTGATTCGAAATCGCGTGCCGTGGCGACGGGCACGAGCCGGTCCTGCGTGCCGAGAAACAGAATCGTCGGCGGCGTGGTGGAAGTGACATTATGGAGCGGTGAAATCTCCATATAGCGCGCTTTGATTTTGGCATCGCCATAACCTTGTGGACCGTTGTCGAGAACCGGATACCAGAGCGCCAAGGCATCCGGGCGCGATGAAATCGATTGATCTTCCGAGGGCTCGTCCAGGCCTTTCAATGTTCCCGCAGCAGCCGCCACCTGACCGCCTGCGGATGCGCCTGCCGCGATGATCTGATTCGGATCGATCCCAAGTTCCTTCGCATGCTGTCGGACCCAGCGAATGGCGGATTTGCCATCACTCACCGCTTCGAAGGCCGTGGTGCGATGAGAGAATGCCGTGCGGTAATCGGCGGAAATGGCGACCATTCCCTTCGAGGCAAAGTGGGTGCATTCGGCATAAAACTGCAAAGGCGTCCCCTGTTTCCAACCGCCACCGAAGAAAAACACGATGGCCGGTCTTGGCTTGGCGGAGGGAGTTGATGGCTTGAACACATGAAGGGTGAGATCGCCCCTCGGATGCTTTTTATAGGTTCGGATTTCCGGTCGGTAGGCGGGAGTGGCGGGTTCCATGACCTTGACCAGCGCTTCAAACCACTTGTCCGCCATCTTCGCCGCTCCCGAGGCATTGGGATGAACCAAATCCGGCACCGTGTCTTTCCCGACAACGAATCCCTCGCCCTGCGGAACGATGATGACTCTTGAGTCAGGCCGGTCGAGACGTTTGGCAAGAGGAACGAGTTCCTTCTGGAGTTCAGGAATATAAGAATACTTCGGCAGCTTGCCGCTGTGGATGGGTTGGGCAAGCAGGATGGTCACCTTGGGATTCACCGCACGGAATCCATCGATCAACGCTTCCGTATCCTTCAGTATCTGCGGCACCGGCTTCTGATCGGCAAAGTGATTGTGCCCCGCATGCAGGAGGACGATATCAGCCGGGTGTTTCCTGAAATTTCCCGGCACGGTGGCGGCGAGAAAACCGGAGTTTTTCCCGCCGTAGCCCTCGTGTGGGAGTTCGCCGATCCTTGAGTCGGTCTTGCGCGAGCCAACGTATTCGATGAGATAACCCGCAGTATATAACTTCTCCCACAGGCCATAGCGCCAGGTCGAGAATGAGGATCCCCCTTCGGTGATCGAGTCCCCCACCGGCATGACGCGGTAGATTTTCGGGGCTCCCCAAGCGGCTGTTAGAGATAGCAGCGCGACCACGCATGCCAGCAGGATTCTCATGGCTGGAATCGGTTAGCGTTGGGCGGCATCCGCCTCGATCCAGCTCCACAAGCCAGCCAGCCCATCGCGGACGGCAGTCTTGGAAGCCGCGAGGTCGCCGCCGGGGGCCGCCTTGCCGAAGAGATAGAATTTGATCTTCGGCTCGGTGCCAGACGGACGAACGGCGAAGGAACGGCCATCCTCAAGATCGACAAACAACATCTTTTCCTTCGGCAGCAGGTCGCCTTCCTGGTCGTAGAGATCCTGTTTTGCAAAGTCGCGCACCCGCAGCACCGCAGATCCATCGACCACGGTGGGAGGATTCTCCGCATAGGAATTGGCGAGGGATTGGATCTTCGCCGCACCGTCCGCCCCTTCCATGACAAGTGACTTGCCGACTTCGAGATAATAGCCATACTCCTCATAAACCGCATCGAGCAAGGCAGGGATGGATTTGCCGATGGACTTGGCATAGGCCGCCACTTCCGCGAACATCAGCGTGGCACCGTTGGCATCCTTGTCTCGGACGGCATCCGATCCGAGATACCCATAACTCTCCTCTCCCCCGAACACGAAGAAGCGCGAGTATTCCAAACGCAGGAGACGGGTTTGCTCTTCGGTCAGGGAGCGGTAATCGCCTTTTTTATCCGCCGGGATGGCCTCTTCGTATTTGCGGAGCTTGCCGGCGATGTATTTGAAGCCTGTTAGGGTATCAACGATGCCCACGCCGAAGCCATCCGCGATCGCATGCTGGAGTTCGGTGGTGACGAAGGTTTTCACGAGCAGGGCGCGGCTGCGGTTGGCATGCGTGAGCCAGCCAAGCTCGAAGCAGGTTTTCAGACGATACCATGCCATCAGCGAGCCGATCTGATTGCCGGTGAGAAGCACCATTTTCCCGCTTTCATCGCGCACGGCCACGCCCATGCGGTCGGCATCCGGGTCGGTGCCGATCACGATTTCCGCGCCGGACTGCTCGGCAAGGTCGATGCCCATCTTGAGCGCCGGGGCGTTTTCGGGATTGGGTGATTCCACAGTTGGGAAACGTCCATCCTGGACATCCTGCTCGGGCACGGTGAGCACTTCAAAGCCGAAACCGCGCAGCATGGGCACATTGATGTGACCGCCGGTGCCATGAAGATTGGTGAAGACAACCTTGGTGGACGCACCCTCCAGAAGCGATGGACGGAGCAACAGGGTTTTCAGCCGCTCGACGTAGCACGCATCCATTTCCGCACCGAGAATCGTGATGGTGCCACGCTCATCCTCGGGAAGGGCCTCGTAATGCTCGCTGGTGATGGCATTGACTTCCGCGATGATGCCGGCGGCATGTGCATCGACGATTTGCGCACCATCATTGAAGTATGCCTTGAAGCCATTGTCGTGCGGTGGGTTGTGGCTGGCGGTTAGAACCACTCCTGCATCGGCACGGAGTTCGCGGATTGAAAATGATAACTGCGGCGTCGAGCGGGGGCCTTCGAAGAGATAAGCATTGCAGCCGAGTTCGGATGCGACCTTGGCGCAGAACTCCGCGAAGTCGCGCGAAAAGTGGCGGGTGTCATGGGCGAAAACCAAGGTCGCCTTGCGATCCGGACCGGCGAATTGTTTGGCATAAGCCACCAAGCCGCGGACGGCGCGGCTGAGATTGTAGAAATTCATGGTCGCCGTTCCCACGCAGGGATGCTGCGGGCGTCCGTTGGGACCCCCTGCGCCCTGTTCCGCACGGGTGATCACCCGACCGATGGTGCGCCCGCGCAAACCGCCGGTGCCGAAGGCCAGAGTCTTGAAGAAACGGTCGTTGAGTTCGCTCCAGTTGCCTTCGGTGACCAACTCCTCCACGGCTTCCAGCGCGATCTCACTGGTGGTGCCGGCGAGCAGGGCGATGATGTTTTTTTCCGAGGAAGCAAGGAGGCTGCCGTTGGTGACGGCGGCGGACAAGGAGGATTCAAGGGCACTCATTTCGAGCCGGATGTTATGAAAATCCTGCGACATGGCAATGCCCGTCCGCAGGCAATCCCGCGAAAACGTCAGTCCCTGACCGAGTGGGCCATCAGCCTGGATATGCAGCGGCAATCTTCTCCGCCCAGTCCTTGGCACGGGCTCCAAACCCGCGTTCGTCTCCGGCGTAGAGGATTCCGCGTGAAACATTGATCACATCCGGAGCGCTGCGGGCAGCGGCGGCAAGGGATGCAAGATCCCCGCCCTGAGCTCCAAGGCCGGGCACGAGCAGCGGGGCATCGGGAATTTTTTCCAGAACATCCGCCGCATTGGTGAGACCCACCACATAGCCGACGTCGGTTTTGCAGGCATTCGCCGCCGCGCGATCGCCGAGGGCTGTCACCAGCTCGAACACCGATCTTCCATCCGCGAGCTTTTGGCGCTGGAAATCCGCCGATCCCGGATTGGAGGTCACGGCTAACAGATAGATGCCTTTGCCCTCCCAATCGAGAAAGGGCTCGATCGAATCATAGCCAAGGAAAGGGTTGAGCGTCACCGCATCCACATTCCAACCGGCGAAATATCCCTGTGCATAGTATTTCTGGGTTTCTCCGATATCACTGCGCTTGGCATCGAGAATCACCGGCACATCTTCCGGCATGTTCGCGAGCAGATCTTCCAACAGGCGGATCCCTTCGATGCCCATGGCTTCGAAATACGCCATGTTCGGCTTGAAAGCGGCGGCCCAGAGGGCGGTTTCCTCGATGACTTGAGTGAGGAAATTCCGCGCAGAGGCCGCCCCGCCATCGCCCGGCCGAGGGTCAAGGCCCACACAGAGGCGGGATCCGGTTTTTTCGATGCGTTTTTGAAGTCGTTCGGAGTAGCGCATGGCCCAAGCATGCCCGCATCAGGGGTTTTCAAAAGCGGAAAATCCCCTCCGCATTTTTTATCATGACGAGACCCCGAAATGAAAGCGGGATCGGGCAGCGAACGTAGTTTCCCCCAGCATCCACCGGCAATTTTCGCCACCCAGTCTCATGAAAACCACCACCCTGCTCGCTGCCATGTTCGTGGCCGCCGCGACCTCCGCCCATTCCGCGCAAGAAACCACCGCACAACGCGACGCCCGCATGCAATGGTGGCGCGAGGCCCGCTTCGGGATGTTTGTGCATTGGGGGCTCTATTCCGGATTGGCGGGAAACTGGAATGGCAAAATGGTTTCCGACAAAGGCGGCTTGGAGTGGATCCAAAAACTCGTCAATGCGGACACCCACACTTATGCCGCACAAGCGATCCCGAAATTCCTGCCGCAACCCGGCTTTGCCAAAGCCTGGGCATCACTCGCCAAACAAGCCGGCTGCCAATATGTGGTTTTTACCACCAAACACCACGAAGGCTTCGCACTGCATGACTCGAAGATGGGTCAATACGATGCCGGAGACCTGCTCAACCGCGACCTCGTGAAGGAAATCACCGATGCTCTCCATGCGGAAGGCCTCAAGGTTGGATTCTATCATTCCGTGATCGACTGGCATCACCCGCAATATGATTTCACCCGCTCCAAGCAACTCCCCTACCCCGAAGGCGGAAAACAACTTGCCACCACTCCACGGGACCACAATCGATATATCAACTTCCTCCATGGTCAGGTGGATGAACTCATCTCGAACTATGGCAAAGTGGACGTGCTGTGGTGGGATTACAGTTCCATGGACTTCCAGGGAGATGAGGCATGGCACGCGAGTGACTTGATGAAAAAGGTCCGCGCCAAACAACCGGGCATTATCATGAACAACCGCCTGTTCCGCATTCCAGAAGCTGGCTTCAACGGCATGGGCACCAACAACGTGACCAGCCGCATGGACTCGCAGTATGGCGATTTCGTGACACCCGAACAACACATCCCCGCCACCGGCCTGCCGGGTGTGGATTGGGAAACCTGCATGACCCTCAACACCACCTGGGGCTTCAATGAGCACGATCACAAATGGAAGAGTTCGAAGGAGATCATCCACAACCTCGTCGACATCGCGAGCAAGGGCGGGAACTACCTGCTCAACATCGGACCCAAAGGCGATGGCTCGATTCCTGCCGAAACCACCACCTGCATGAGCAAGGTGGGCAAGTGGATGGACAAACACGCAGAATCCATCCGCGGAACCACGGCCTCTCCGCTCGGCAAGCCGGACTTTGATGGACGGCTCACCAGGAGGGGCAAGGTCACTTATCTCCACCTGTTTTCACGCCCGGAATCGGGAACCCTGAGCCTCAAACTGTCAGCCACCAAGGCAACGATGCTTGATGGCGGCGCGGCATTGAAGTTTACCGTGAAGGATGAGACTACGACCCTCCAGCTTCCCGATGCCTTGCCAGATCCCGTTGCCACGGTGATCCGGCTGGAATAACTCTAACAACTCAGGCCGCCGCTTTTTTATTGGAAAATCCGCGGATTCCCATGACGAGCAGAGTGAGCGCGGTAAGCGGCAGCACGAAATACATCATCGCGGATTGGAAGGTGCCGAGCGCCTGATGATTCGTGGCGGTGAAAATCAGATAGACGATATAGGCGACATAGAATCCGAAGAATGCCACGCCATTGATCCGGGTGATTTGATAGCCTGCAAAGAAGATCGGCAGACATGCCACAGCGACTGCGATCATCACGGGGATATCGAACTTGGTGGCCGCGCTCGAAACCTCGATCCCGGCAGGTGCCACGATGGAACTGAGTCCCAGCACGCAGAGAATGTTGAAGATATTGCTGCCCACCACATTTCCCACGGCGATATCGCGTTCACCGCGGATGGCGGCGATGACGGAGGTCGCCACTTCCGGCATGGAGGTGCCTGCGGCCACAATGGTGAGCCCGATGACCAACTCGGAAACGCCGAAGGATTGGGCGATGGCGATGGCACTGCTGACCAGCCACTTCGAGCCCAACATCAATCCGGCAAGCCCCACCACCACGAACGCGAGGTTTTTCCCCAAGCCGCTCTTCTTGTCTCCGGAGAACTCCTTGTCATACTCCTCCTTCACTTCAGCACTGCTTTCCTTGCGGCTTTGACGGATCAGGAAAACGGTGTATGCAACCGCTCCTGCAAACAAAAGGATGCCATCCAAGCGGCCAATGTTTCCATCGAATCCAAGACCTAACAGAAGAAAGGAAACGAATATCATCACCGGCACATCGAAGCGCACCAACTGCTGCGCGACGACCAGCGGAACAATCATCGCCGAGATTCCAAGGATGAATAGCACGTTGAAAATATTGCTTCCCACCACGTTGCCAAGCGCCAGATCCGCCTGATCCTTGAAGGCGGACATCACACTCACCGCCAACTCCGGGGAACTGGTCCCGAAGGCCACCACTGTCAGGCCGACCACCAGCGGCGAGACGCCGGCTGCCGTGGCGAGATTCGATGCGCCGCGCACGAGATATTCCGCTCCCCAGATCAGGAGGACGAGACCGAGGATAAGCAAGGCGATGGTGGAGAATGTCATGGAATGGGGATTCGTGCTGGAAGTCGTTAGAGTCTGAAAGCGGGGGAGGTTGGAACTTGGAGGCGGCCTTTGACAACCACCAAGGGGAAAAACCCTGGAAATTTCCAAAT
>JALOTR010000147.1 GCA_025457805.1 Akkermansiaceae bacterium
CCAAACTCTCTCGCTCGGTGTGGGAAATCTGTGGCGCTGGGTCTTCAATCCGAAGGCGGAATATGATAACAATGCGTATGATCGTTTTTGGGATCAACTCACCCTCTGGCTGCTTGCCAATGGCGGCGTGACTCCGGTGGAAGGTTATAGTTTGCGTGCTGACACCTCCAACCTGCCGCTGGGGGAAACCATCCGCCTGCGCTTCGGTGCCCATGGCATCGAGCCGCCAGCCGCGCCACCCACCATTGCGATCACCAAGGATGAGGTGCCGGTGACCACGCTCACCTTCACTCCGGGCGAGGACCCCGCCTTGTTTCTTGCCGAGCTGACACCACGCGCGACGGGACGTTACAGCGCGAAGATGGTGGCACCGGATGGCAAAACGATGACCACGCACTTCATGGTATTCCGCGAAGATATGGAATCCACGGAAACCGCGATGGACCGTGGATACCTCGAACAACTCTCCAAGGCATCCGGCGGCCGGATGCTCGATCCCTCGGAAATTGCCAAGGTCGTGGATGACCTTCTCCGCGGCAGCTCCGAGCAAGCTCCGCTCATTCGCCGCGTGCCACTTTGGGACAATCCATGGATTTATGTGCTTCTTTGTTTCCTGCTGGGTGTGGAATGGTATATTCGACGCCGCTGGGGATTGACTTGATCCTTCATTTGATTTCATGAACTCCGAACCTCCAACCCGCGAGCCTGTGCTTGAAACCCTGCGTCAAGCCGCAGCGGTGCATGCACGCCATCGTGCGATGGGCTTCATGCTGCGCGCTGCGCTGTGGCTGGTGGCCGCGGTGCCGATTCTGTTGGTTGCGGATGTGTTGATGCATTTTTCCGAGACCCTGCGCATCGCCGGAGTGGTCGCGGTGGGGATTGCTTTTCTAACAGTTTTTGCGGTGGCCATCGGTCTCGCCTGTTTTGCAAAGCCGCCGATGTTGCGGATTGCGCGTTTGTTGGAATCGAGAAATCCGGAGCTCGGTTCCAAGTTGGTGAACATCCTTCAACTCGATGCGGATTCCCAAAGCGAATCCGCCGCTCCGCTCACGCGCGAGTTGGCAAAGCGCGCCGTGGCGGATGCGGGGAAGGCGCTCGATCTTTCGTCGCTGCCACCCCTCGCCCGCGAGCCGCGTTTGCCGCGCCGCGCTCTGCATGCGGCAGTGGCACTGGGATTACTGGCTTTGTTGTCGATTTTTGGTGGACAGCACGTGCACAACCAATGGCTGCGTTTCGTCGATCCCTATGGCGATCATCCGCCGTTTTCACTCACTCATCTGGAAATCCTGCAACCCATCGCCGGAGCCAAAGTACTCTTCGGCGGCGAGTGCACGGTGGAAGTGCGGGCGAGCGGACATCAACCGCAGCAGCTATTTCTAACAGCCACGCCGATCGATGGCATCACCCCGCCCGTCACGCTGCCGATGTCTGCACGCGGCGATGGCACATTTGTCGCACGCTTGGAAAACATCCGCCACGCCGTGGAACTCACCGCCCACACGGCGGATGAAGGTAGCCGCAGTCACAAACGATTGTTAGATTTGATTCTCATCCCGCAGATTGGCAGTGCCACCGCCACCATCATTCCGCCGGTTTATACCGGGCAGAAAGAACGGGAGACGCCTTATCGATTCACCGCATTGCAATTGCTCGAAGGCACCAAAGTCAAATTTTCCATCAACTCCAACCGCCCGCTCGGTGAAGGAAAGATGTTGTTTGAAGGAGCCGATCCCAACTCCGTCACCCACCCGCTGCAACCCGCCGCCGAAGGACCGGGCGATCGTGCGCTTGCGGAAATCATCGCCACGCAATCCGGCCGATTGACCTTCTCTCTGGTGGATATGGAGGGAAATGCCGCGGACGAATCGCCAACCGCCACGCTCACCGTGAGCCGCGATCAACCGCCTGCCATCGCCATCACCGTGCCGGAACAGGATGCGCTCGTGGTGGAAGGTCTCAGCATCCCCATCGTGGTGGATGCGACGGATGATTATGGACTGCGCTCGATGCGGCTGCATGTGGGAATCAATGAGATATTTCAAAGCATCGATCCGGTGACCTTCGATGCGCCGGACACCCGCCGCCATCGGCTCACCCATACGCTCGACCTTGCCAAGGCAGGTGCGAAGGCAGGCGACAAGGTGATCGTCTTCGCCGAAGCCGTGGACACCCGACCGGAGCCGCAGATGACGCGTACGGCGACTCGGCGGATGGAAATCATTACCGAGGCGGATTACAATGATCGCCTGCGCCAGGAAGCGGACGTCGCCAAAATCGCGGGCAAATACGAGCGCTTGCTGGATCGTTTCCAGGAACAGATCAACGAGCAGAAACGCATCGAGGAGAAACTAGCAGAGCTTCGCAAAAAGGCGGCGGCAGGTGAGGACAAGGAGCAGGTTCTAACAGAATTCGCCGAGGCCTTCGCCGATCAGGCGCACCTTAACGAGCGTCTCGAACGCATGGCGGAGGAGATGAATGAATTCGGCCGCGAGAATCCGGTCTATGATTTTGAAAAGGAGTTGGAAGAGAAACTCAAACAACAGGCCCAAGCCATCCGCGAGTCCGTGAAGGAAAATCGCGAACAAGCCGAGCAAGCCGCCGAAAAAGGTCCGCCGCCGCCTGAAGCACCATCGCCGGAAATGATGGAGGAAATGGAAAAGGCCGCCACCGCGCAACGCGAACGCTTGCAAGGCGGCAGTGATAAGGCCGAGCAGGAAATCCGCGAGCCACTTGAGGACCTCGCACAACTTCACGAGCTGATGAAGGATTTCAATCGCTTCAAAGATCTCGCTGAAGAGCAACGCGAACTCGCCGAGCAATCGAAAGCCTACGAAAACAAAGCCCAACTCAATGCGGAAGACCGCCTCGCCCTGCGCGACATGGGTGCACGCCAACGCGATCTTGCGCAGAAGCTCGATCAGCTTGAAGAAAAACTCCGCCACGATGCGGAAGCCGCGAAAGAGAAATTTCCGGAAGCCGCGACCAGTGCCGAGCAACTCGCGGATCAGATGGATTCCGCCGGCATGTCCGGCCTCGCCCGCAAGGCGGCGCAGAGCATGCTCGACGCCAAGGGTGGCGACTCCCATGCGCAGGCAAAGAACCTTCAGGAAGAAATGGACCGCCTCTTCGAAGAAGCCGCTCAGCCCGGTCAACAAGGACTTGCCCAAGGGCTGGATCGCGCACTGCGGCTCCAGCGCGGCATGAACCCCGGCGACTCGATGCGGCAGATGCAGTTGTCACGGAACTTCCGTCCGCTCCCCAGCGAGGGTCAGAGCGGTGCGGGCATGGGCGGTTTCATGGCCTCCTCCGCGATGGATGCCAACCCGATGATGATGGGCGGCGAGAGCCTGATGGATGGTGCCATCGCCGGTGCCATTTCCGGCCGCGGTGATGAGGGTGGCTCCGGTCAGGCTGGCGCGCCCACCGCAAAAATCGATACACCGGATGAGGCGAAGGTGGATGCCCAATCCGCCCGCCGCACGACCACGCCGGGATCCAGCACGCTTTTGATGGAATATGAAAAAGTCGCCGATGCCTATTTCCGCAGGCTCACCACCCAACCTTGACCTATGAAATCGCTGCTTCTCCTTCTCATTGCAAGCTGCCTCTGCCGCGCGGCGAGTCCGTCGTTTGATTGGAACTCGGAAGTCATCCATTGCGGCAATCTCGTCTATGGCAACAACCAGACATCCGTGTGTTTCGCCGATACTTTTCTAACAGACGCCGCCAAGGAAACCGGCCTGCGGATTTCCCCGCGCTTTGCCCGCATCGAGCTGGCGAAGAATGATGTTTTCAACACTCCTCTCTGCATCTTCACCGGTGAGGGGAACTTTTCCCTCAAGGACGCGGAACGAGCCAACCTCCGGCGTTATCTGGAAAATGGCGGCTTCGTGCTCGCAAGTCCGGGTTGCTCGAACTCGGATTGGAATGGTGCCTTCCGCCGCGAGATCGCGCTCGCACTGCCGGGATACGAGTTGAAACAAATCGCCATGGACCACGCGATTTTCTCCACCGTCAAACGCATCCGCAGCCTCTCGGTGAAAGGCCGCACGACTTATCTCCAAGGCATCTTCGTCAATGGCCGCCTCGCGCTGGTTTATTCCCCGGAAGGCCTCAACAACGCCTCCAATGCCAAGGGCTGCTGCTGTTGCGGCGGCGCGGAAATCAGCGAGGCGCGGGAAGTGAATGTCAACGCCGTGGCCTATTCGCTACTCCACTGAACTCTTTGTTAGATAAAACTTTTGAAAACCATCCTCCGCATCCTGCTCGTATTCGCGCTGGTGGCCGCCGCCACCTTCGCGGTGATTCATTATAGTGGTGACACGGGCAAACCGCCCTTTGCCGGCAGGCTGACCATTCATTTCACCTGCGACGCCTCCGGCCGCCTGGAACCTTGCGGATGTTTCACCGGCCAGCATGGCGGACTCACCCGCTTGCGCACCTGGTTGGAGGAACAAAAAATGACCAACCCGGTCATCAAGCTCGACGCCGGAGGTGCCATCGCCGGTGTCGCCGATCATGATATCATTCAATACCGATACATGACCCGCGCCTATGCCACCATGGGCTTTGCCGCTCTCAACATGGGCGGCCGCGAGGCGATGGTGCCGGCGGAAACCATCACCACCCTCGCCAAATCCTCACCCGTCCCGCTGCTCAGCGCGTCGCTCGTCCGCGCGGATGACCGCAAGCCCTTGCTCGATGCTTACCGGATCCTCGATGTGGAAGGCCTCCGCGTGGGGGTGCTGGGTTTGGTTTCCCCCAAGAGCGTGCCCACACCGGGCGAGGGCGTGGCGGTGTTGAGCTTGAATGAAGCGGTGGACCGCCACCTGCCCGAACTCGCGGCGAAGACCGATTGCATCATCCTGCTTGCCTTCGCGGATGAAAATGAGATGCGCCGCCTGGCCAAGGATTATTATGAATTTGCCCTCATCCTCGGCGGTGATGTTCCGGGTCCCACGCAGGAAGTGCTGCGTGAGAATGATTCGATGATTTTGTTCACCACCAATCAGGCCCGCACCGTCGGCACGCTGGCGGCGACGGTTTCCGGAACGGATCGCAAGCGCCTCATCGATCCCGCTTATGAGATCCAATTGTTATGGGATGAAATTCCGCAACACGAGGAACTCATGGCCATGGTGAGGGAATACCGCACCGAGATCCGCAAGACGCCGCTGGCCATCGATGATCCCAAGACCGTGGATCCCAACGCGATTCCCGGCGTGGCCAGCACCGCGACTTATGTAGGCTCCGCCGCATGTAAGACCTGTCATTTGAAGGATTATGAAATATGGGAAAAATCCGGCCATGCCCATGCTTTCGAAACGCTTGTGAAGAATGGCTCGGATGCGGATCCGCATTGCATTTCCTGTCATACCATCGGCTTCGGCAAACCCTCCGGCTATCGCAGGCCCATGGGCAGCGGATCGATGGTGGATGTGGGTTGTGAGTCATGCCATGGCCCGGCCAGCGAGCACATCGCCAAATACGTGCACGGCAAACCCACCCAATTCAAGTTCCGCCCGCTGGGCCCCGGCGATTGCAAGACCTGCCACTATGGCGAATTCTCACGCCCCTTCGAGTGGGACAAGTTTTGGCCCGGCATCGCGCATGGCAAGAATGTGAAGTGATAGTTATCATCTCGCAGGCTGCCTGAGCTGCATCACGGGGCCCTCTTTTCCAATTTGGAGATAGATTTGTTGAAGGTTGCCAAAGGCCTGCAAATCGAAAGCCGAGCGCTGCGACGTGGACAGCGGCGTCATCGGGATGCCGGATTGGTTTTGGAAAATGCGGTTCACGATTCCTTCCACATTCGCCGGCGGAGCGACCACTCGCAACGCTGCGGCGATGCGTCCATCGGCGAGCACGGTGGCATTGCCGAGAAATGATAACTCATCTCCAATCAAACGCGCATCCACACAGGACAGCAGACCACCCCGCAGCACGACGATTGCCGAACCGCGATCGAATGCCGCCTGCTGTCCCCCAACCTTGCCGGCAGGCTCCTTCGCCTCCGCCACAAAATCGCCCTGCCACGATTGCGGCGCAAGCAAGAGCCCGCGAAATCTCGCGCTGGCTGCCATCTTCGCCGCCTTCGCCTCGTAAGCTTCCGGCAGCTTGAAATCGCCGGGTGCCTGCTCGGGAAGGCGCATCTCGATCTGAAGCGGCAGGCCTTGAACAAGGCCGATCTGGGCGGCGAGTTGATATTGGAATTCGCCCCAATCGCTGAGTTTTCCTTCCATCGGTTTCACCGCAAGAAAGGGCGCGCGCCATTGGAGAACCGGGCGGAAATCGCGGACGAGTTCACGGTCGGCAATCCGGATGGTTCCGATTTCAAGCACCGACTCCGCATTGCCACCCGCCACCGGAATCGAGCCGCGAATGCCGCTCGTTTGAAACCATAACTTCTTGTTAGATGCGGAGAGAAGCGTGAACGATGCATCCTTCACATGAATCCATGCCGTGGGTGCCGTGGAAACCGGTGGCGGTTCGGCAGGCGGAACAGGCGCTGCGGGTGTCACTGGTGCAGCCACTGGGGGTGGCGAATCCGCAGCAGGTGGAGTCGGCTGTGGAACCGCAACTTGCAGCGGCGGCGCGGGCTGGGAAGGCGCGCGTGATTTTGCAATCTCTGCCAGCAACTCTACCGGCACGACCCAATGCGGTTGATCGAGCGTGATGGAGTTCAGCTCCAACTTGCCTCGCAACCATGCTTTCCAAACCGGGCTCAGGCCAATTCTTTGGATTTTCATCAATGGCTCCCCCACCCCTTTCCTCAAGGGCGGCGGCTGGAGCAATCTCACCTCGTATATCTGCAATCCATTCCACGGCAAAAAGGTGGCTCCACCCACACTTGCCTCAAGACGCGTGCGCTCCTGGATCTTGCGGGCCAGTTCTTCCAGCGTTTGGCGCGCTTGGGGGATCCTTCTTCCATGAATTACTTCTTCTTGGCTGGCGTCGCCGCTTTCGAGGCAGCCGGTTTTGCCTGACCTGTCTTGCCCAGCGGGAAACGGACGACGAGCGACTTGTCGAGCAAGCGTGTGCCTTCCGTGGAAAGTTCCTGCACGCGGTAAACGATGATCCCATACTGATTCCCGGCGAAACGGCCGAGGGCGACGTTTTCCTTGGTTTTGCCGAGTCCGGTCTCCTCCTCGAATTTCCACTCCGCTCCCGACCACTCACCAAGGATGCTGTTGGCGTCCGCCTTGATGTCATCGATGCGCTTGAGGTCTCCGTTGGGCGAACGGAAGACGTCTTCTTTTTCTGAATATCTCAAGGTGGAAATCGTACTCGCGCCGCCAGTCGATGTGATCGACCAGGTGCCACCCGCGCTCTGGCGGAGATTGAGCATGACTTCCTCCATGGCCTTGAATTCCCGCTTGTTCCAAAGCGCGAGATAGTCCGCGTATTCTTCCTTGGTCAGACCCAGGCGCTCGTCGTAGGGCAACGGAATGCCCGGCTTGCTCTGCTTGGAAAACTCGCGGAACCACTTGGGATCCTTGCGCGCCGCGGACTCGACCTTGGCGAGGTATTTGTCCATCTCCTTGGGCGGGATCACCATCCCAATCTGCCCTTTCACCGGCACATCCTGCTGGAACAATCCACTGAATACCTTCGGCGCTTCCGCAGCGGCGAACGAGGTGACAAGCGAAACAACAAGGAGCGGGGCAAGGAATTTCATGGGGATGCGGGAAGGAAACTGACTCCACCCACGCCGGAACTCAAGCGGCGATTGCGTTGGCGTGCGGAGGCTTTCCACCTCACGGCTCAGCCCTGGGATGTCCAATCTTCCACCACGAGGCCCGGAACACGGGCGAACTCGTCTACATTTCCCGTTGCTACCACGAGCCCACGAGACCGGGCGATGCTCGCAATCAGGAGATCATGGCTGCCAATCAGACTCCCCGAAAGTTCGAGGGAGTGACGGATATCCGCATAATGCGTGGCCGCCAGATCATCAAATGGCAGGGACACATACGGGGCGAGGGTCTCCGCGACGATTGCCTGGCGACGCTCTGAATTTCCATATTTCAACGCGCCGTGGTATAGCTCTGCCTTGATCAACGAACAGATTGCGATTTCGTTCGCGTGGATCGAACGGAGCTTCGCTTCGACGAATGAGTTCCTCGACTTGAGGTAGTGAATCCACACGTTGGTGTCCGCAAGATAGTGCATTACCACCTTGGTGCAGGATCAAGCGCCGGTTGTTCAGGACGATTCAAAGGTTGCCCCTCGAAACTGCCGGCCGTCTTCTCAAAATAGCCGGGCGGATAACCTTTCAACGATGGGTCTGGAGATGCTCCATTCTCGGTATTTGAAGCACGTGCTTTCAGGAACACAATAAAATCCAATGCCTCCCTGGCGATCTCCTCGGGGGCACCTTTCAATTCAGCGATGGCTTGTTCCACTGAACTCATGCACACATCATGATCGAATTCGTAGCTGACGGCAACTCCGTAATTTCCAACTCACGGCTCGCCTGCCGGAAAGATTCCGGCGATGGGCGTTTCGGTTTTTTCATCCATCCAGCGCTCGAGCGCGGCACGCATCGGCGCGAGGACTTCCGGGCGGGACTCGGCGAGATCCGTCTCGCCATGGGGATCGGAGGCCATGTGAAAGAGCCCGAAGTGGCGGCCACCTTGTGCGGTGGGCGTGCAGACGAGTTTCCAATCGCGCGTTCTCAGACAGCGCTGTTTGGCTTGCACCAGCCGCTCGCGGTATTCCGGCTTGAGCACGAATTGATAGTTATAATCTTCATCAATCATCGTCATCTCATCCATCGGCGGCAGCTTGGGGCGCTCGACTCCTTTGACGCTGAACTGGATGAAAGGAAATCCCGTCTCACCATAAAACGGCAGGTGCACCGGTGTTTCCGTCCCACGCATCCAGCCCGCGAAACTGCGGCCCTGCCATGTGGGCGATTTTTCAATACCCGTCAGATCCGCCAGCGTGGGGGCGATGTCGATGAGCCTCACGGTTTCCGGAATCACCTTCGGCTCCACACCCGGAACATGCACGATCATCGGCACGAGATTGGCCTGAAGGCCGCCATTGAAGGTGAGCCCGTGACCCAGCGTCACACCCGGCTCGTAGAGGTCGTCGCCATGATCCGAGGTGATGATGATGATGGTGTTGTCCGACAAACCGTTGCGCTCGATGGCTTTCACGATGCGGTCCACGCAATCGTCAAACTGCCGGGTGCAACCATCATAAAGCGCGCGGATTTGCGCCACTTCTTTTTCGGACAGCGCCTTCCACTTGGATTCCAGGTCCGTGCCGCCGATGAAGTTATCAATATCAAAGTCCACACCACTGTGGTTCTTCCCCTGATAGGCGGGATCCGCGAACATGCTCACATACGGCTCCGCACTGCGGTAAGGCAGATGATTGCAGGAATAAAACACATGCCAGAAGAACGGCTTGTCGGACGAGGCCGCAGCCTCAAGACGCTTCTCAACCCGCTCGGTCACGACCTTGGGTGTGACAAACTGCGCGAAGGCCTGAAGTTGCGGGAAAATGCGGTAGCCCAGCGCATTGTCAAAATACAAGGGCACCACAAAGTGTGCCATCACCACGGCCTGGCTCATGTAAATCTTGAAGTTATCAAAACTGGAAACGGATATCTCTTCGAAATCCAGCGGCAGCACTTCATAATATCCCGCACACCAGTCACCGATCGCCGCCGTGCTGTAGCCACGCTCCCGCAGCAGTTTTGCAATCGGCACAATCCGCTTCTTGGTCGCTTCCACCGTCTCGCGATCCGGATACATCTGGCGGATGCCATGGCTTTGCGGATACTGGGAGGACATGAGTTGCACTCCGGATTCCATGGTCGAAGCGATCGAAGTATAACATCTTTCAAATCTCACCGACCTCGCGGCCAGCGCATCGATCGCAGGCGATACTCCCGCCGCAGCCAGGCCATCCTGGCGCGCCGGACGGTAACCGGCACATCCGAGCTTGTCGCCCCGCAATGAATCGGAACCTATGATGATCACATTCGGCGCGCGGTTCGCAGTGGCACTGGCCGGTTCCTGTTTCGATGCAAGATGACGGAACCCGATCACCGAGGCCGCCAGCACGCCGGCCACACCGGCCACGATCCATCCGGGCTTGCCGCGGCGATGGATTTGCCAAACGAGCGCTCCGGCGATGAATGCGATGGGAAAAACCGTGAACAGCAGGAACAGGCCCGTTGGTTTGATCGACTCCGGCATGAAATCAAATGCCTTGTAATACCAGTGGCCGAACTCCGCTTCATTGAGGAAATACGGCCGCGTCTTCATCAAACGCAAGGTGCAATAGCCATGCATCAATGCCGTGATGACCAAACTCCGCAGAATGATCGCCGGCGGCTTGCGGAACTTGGAATGATTGCTCCACCAGGTGACGAGCGGTTGCGCCAGCAGGGCCGCTCCTACCGCGAGGATGACATAAGCCACCACCATCAGCAGGTTCTGTTTCACCAGGAAACCCAGATGCTGCTCGCGGGCGAGCGCACTGAACTTGTTCATCATCTCACCCGAAGACTGCGTCAGCCGCCAGAGTGCGAAAGCATATTGATAGGAGAGAAATGCCACGGCTCCCACAAGCACCGTCATGAAGGTAACGGTCGCAGGGCGTCGGCGGGTAGGCTTGGATGCAGTCAAGGGAGTGGAGTCTTGCAGCAGGCTGCCAGGCAATCAAGAACCGGTATCGGGGGGTTCCACATAGAGCCAGCGCGTGTTGACCAGCTTTTCAATCACCGCACCGCGGCGGGACGCGAGCCCTTCCGGAATCGAGAGCCGGAGAATCAGGGTCGCCCGACCCACCGGATTCTGGCTGATCAGTTGTTCGATCGCCTTTGCCTCCTCACTGCCCGCATGGGCATAGCCAAACAAAGTCTCCTCACTGTCCAAGGCCGTCAGCCGGAAACTCGTCCACAGATCCGAGTCCGCGAACTCATGGCTGTAAAAACTGTCCCGCTCCACATACACCCGGAAATCCAGCGAGGTCCCCGTCGGCCGGCGCGTCACAAATTCATCCCAGGCCATCGGTTGTTGGCAGACGAGCGTTTCCCAATCCATCAGCGGCTGCCCGTCCTCATCGATCTCGATGATCATGTTGCGGGTCATGCCGTTTTCCAGAATCACAGATGCCATCCAGAAATTCCCGCGATTGTCCAAGGTCAGCGGCTGCATCACCTTGACCGACCGGAGCTTTGCGGAAAACACCGGCTTGTCGGCGTAATACTCCTTGATCAGCGGCGCGACCCGCTCGCGATGGCGCACCATACCCGTCAGGGCCTCCACCGACTTGGCGCTGAAATACGCACGCAACTGGCGGTCGATGCGGTCCACCAACTGCGTTGCCTCCATTTCCTCCTTTTCCTCATCCACCAACACCGATTGGGTCGCCTCCCGGATCTGATTGAGTTGCTCGTCGGCTTCTTCCACCCGGGTCAGGGACCAAATCACAGCCCCGGTGATCGTCAGCCCGATCAGGGCAAACCAGCCCCACGGAATCGGATTCCGCCGCACCGTCGCCTCACCCCAGTTTTCCTCCAGCAAATCCTGATTGGCAATCTCCGGCTCGATCAGCAGCTCGATCCCCGGTTGGTGCGTCCGCAACTCGATCTCCTCCCGGCTCGGCAAATCCAGCCTGCGGCTCGGCGCCTCCAAGTCCGCCTCCGCCGCCCCCAGCCGCACCGGCCTGGCATCGCGCTCGCGTGCTTCGGTCTCGCGGTTCTCGAGCCGGACGACAGGCACCGCTTCCACGGTCTCGTCATCGACGGTTCTCAGTCTCAGAGGTTTATCCTCACGCGCCATTCCGGCACTGAGGAAAGACGCAAAACTCCATCGACGCAACGCCCGTCTGCCTCTAAATCTGCCCCCGCACCCGTCATGCAGGCCCCACCGCGCATCCTCATCGTCACCGCCGCCTTCGGCGAGGGCCACAACAGTGCCGCCCGCAATCTCGGGCTCGCACTCGATGCCGCAGGCGCCATCACCCGCGTGGCCGACCCCTGCCTGCTCGGCGCCCCCGGCATCACCTCGCTCGTCAGCCGCGCCTACCGCATCGTCACCACCCGTTTCCCCCGCATCTGGAAATGCGTCTATGATTCCACCGATCGCTGCGACTTCAGCAAACGCAGCTCCCCCGTCATGCGCTTCCCGGAACGCGCACTCGGCTCCCTGATCGATGAATTCCACCCGGACGCCATCGTCAGCACCTACCCGCTTTATCCCTATTTCCTCCGCCGCATCGCCCAAGGCATCGGTGGAAAAATTCCGGTTTTCACCGTAGTCACCGATTCCATCGAGATCAACGCCGCCTGGCTCAAAGCTCCTACCGATTGGTGGCTCGTCACGGATTCCGCGACCTCCGCCCAAATGGTCCGCCGCCAGCTTCCTGCAGAAAAAATCGTCGATACCGGCTTCCCCGTCCACCCCTGCTTCGCCCGGCTCAAGCCCGTCGATGCCATGGATCCCTGCGATCCCTTCCGCGTGCTCTATTTCCCCACCGCACAAACCCACCTGCTTCTCAAACACGGCCGCGCCCTGCTCGACGCCTCGCCCAAGGTCCACCTCACCATCGTCATGGGCCGCAATGTCCGCCGCCTCTATCGACGCGCCCACGAACTCCGCATTACCCACCCCGGCCGTGTCCGCCTCATCGGCTGGACCCGCAAAGTCCCGCAACTCCTCACCAGCCACCACCTCGTCGTCGGCAAGGCCGGTGGCGCCACCGTCCACGAGGCCATCGCCGCCCACTGCCCGATGATCATCCACCACCTCGTCCCCGGTCAGGAGGAAGGAAATCTCGCCCTCCTTGAATCCATCGGCGGAGGCAGCCTCGCCGCCACCCCGGAAAGTCTCACCCGCAAGGTCCGCGATCTGCTCGCCGATCAAAACTCCGGCTGGCGATCCATGAAACACGCCCTCATCCGCCACGGCCGCAATTCCGGAGCCATCGCCGCCGCCAGCTTCATCCTCCAGAAAATCCAAACCAAGCCATCTGACACCCGAGATTGAAAATCGAGTGTCCCCCACGCCTCTTCTCTTTTCTTGCGTCTTGCGTCTTGAAGTCTTCTGTCTCCCACTCACCTCCCCCACCCCATGACCTTCCTCTACGACATCGGCCGCGTCCTGCTCGACTTCGATTTTGAAACTTCCCTCACCCGCCTCCTTCCCGCCGATTGCGAGGATCCTCATGGCCGCCTGATCCGCCTGCTCGATCGCAAGGACGACTTCGAAGCCGGGCAAATCGATCCCGTCGATTACGTTGATTGGGCACTCGAAGTGCTCGGCAGCAAAGCCACACCGGAACAGTTCCGCCACGCCTGGCAGCAGATCTTCACCCCCAACGAACCGATGTGGGAATGCGTTCGCAAACTTTCCCAAGCCGGCCACCGCCTCATTCTTTTCTCCAATACCAACGGCATCCACTGCCCCTGGGTCTTCGAGGAGTTTCCCGAATTCTCCCTGTTTCACGAGGCCGTCCTCTCCTACGAGGTCGGAGCCATCAAACCCCACCCGCCCATCTATCA
>JALOTR010000148.1 GCA_025457805.1 Akkermansiaceae bacterium
TCGCGGGCACCGGCGGCAACCAGATCGATGACGCCGGCACCGTGCTCAACGACGGAACACTCGATCTCAACGGACTCAACGAGGCCTTCTCCCAACTCAAAGGCTCCGGCATCGTTACCAATACCACTGCCGCCACCGAGCCAGAACTTCTCCTTCTTTCGGCGACGGACTACAACTGGTCCGGAGTCATCCAAGACGGAGCAGGCAAAGTCAAATTCCGCAAAAACGGAGCCGGCAATCTCACCATCAATACCGCCCAAACTTTCACTGGCGGCATCACCATCGGTGGCGGCACACTTACACTTACCGGCAGCGGCTCGGTCAACAACACCGCTCAAGTCAATCTCCAGACCATCGCATCTTTTGTTGATGCCTCCGGAGCCACGGGCGGCCTTGCCCTCACCTCCCCGACCAGCCTGATCAACGGACTCGGAACCTTCACCGGCAATGTTTCCACTCCAGGAAAGATCGGCCCGGGCATTGCGGTCACCCCCACCGCCACCCTCACCTTCAATGGCAACCTTACCGTCTCAGGTTCCTATGAAATCAATGTGGACGACCGCAACTCCTCCCCGGTCACTGCCACAGCCGACGCCACCCTCGATGCCGGTGTCATCACCGCCATTTCCGTGACCAACGGAGGTCAGGTTTACACCACAGTGCCCACTGTCACCATCACCGGCGACGGCACCGGCGCCACAGCCACCGCCGTGATCGCAGGTGGAGTTGTCACCGCCGTCAACATCACCAACGGCGGCACCGGCTACACCACCGCGACCATCACCATCGCCGCGCCCACCAGCAAACCGGTCACCGACCAACTCGCCGTCACTGGCGATCTCAACATTACCGGTGCGGCTTTGATTGTGCTTCCGGCAGTCGCTCCCACGGCCTTCCCTTACACCATCGCCACCTACACCGGCACCCGCACCGGCACCTTCGCCAGCGTCACCCCGGGATACGCCGCAGACTACTCGGTGCCCGGCCAAATCCGCCTCATCGTCGCCCCGGTCGGCGGCTACTCCACATGGGCCGGCACCAACGCAGGCAACGGGACTCCGGATGAAGACTTCGACAACGATGGCATCCCCAACGGCGTCGAATACTTCATGGGCGCGACCGGATCCACCTTCACCCCGAATCCCCAGCCTGTCTCCAATGTCGTGACATGGCCCAAGGATCCCACCGCCACGGACGCCACTGGCGTCATCCAAACCTCCACCAATCTGGTCGATTGGATTCCCGCCATCGGAGTCGTGGATAACGGAACTTCCCTGCAATACACCATCACCGGCCCTGACAAGCAGTTCACCCGTCTCAGGGTCACCCTACCCTGATTCGAACATCATCCGCAAAACAGCCGCCGGCCCATCATGGGGTCGGCGGCCATTTTCGTTTACAAAACCCGCCGCCATGATCCGCCAACTCACTGCCGTCCTGGCCATCCTCGCTACCTCGCTTTGCGCGGGCGTCATCAACTACCCATGGCCCGCAGAGGCCCCGAAGTCCTCGACCTACTCAGTCAGGATCATTCAGGACGGCGTGGCCTCGGACATGACCACCCTCTATTCCGAACCCTATCAAGTTCCGGGTCCGGACGGCACCGGCCTCGCCGGATTCCTCGCCGGGCGCTCGCTATCCTACCTGCCCTTTGCCTTTACCGGCCAGATCGAAGTGGAGGTCACCAAACTCTTCGGAACCACCGCGCCGCGCGTCGAAATCTCACCCAAGGAGTACGGCATCGAGCCCACGTTCTTCAACGGCCGTACCGTCCGCTTCCCCCTCACCAACCTGGCCGGCCGGCCGGAGTATATCAGCATCAACTTCGTCACATCAGACAACCTCGACGCGAATGGTACCGGAAATGATATCAAACACGGACTTATGCTTTTCGGCGACGCTCCGGAGGCAAACCCACCCAACCCATCCTCGCCCGGCACCATCGTTTATTCCCCAGCCGTCACCGCCACCCAACTCGCGAATGCCAACGTGATCTACTTCCCACCCGGCTTCCACGATCTCACCTTGCGCTACCCTTCCAATCCCTTCCGCGCCGTCCTCCCGCTCTCCAAAAACGGCCAGCGCGTCCACGTCGCGGGTGGTGCCTTCGTTCGCGGTGCGATCCATGGCAAAGGCAAGGACAGCCTCATCATCGATGGCCGCGGCATCTTTTCCGGCCACGAAATGGTCTGGCACGACATCCGCGACGAGGCCGGAATCAAAACCGCCCACATGAACTTCGTGGGCTCGGACGATTGCCTGTTCGAGGGCTTCACCATCGTCAATCCGATCCACCACACCCTGCCATGCTCTAACAGAAACACCTACCGCCAGTTCAAAATCATCGGTTGGAGCTGGAACTCTGACGGAGTTCGCCCCTCGGGCGGAAGCCTCTTCGAGGAAATCTTCATCAAGACGATGGATGACTACGACTACGCCCGCGATCCGCACATCGGCCGCAACAGCGTCATCTGGCCGATGCAAAACGGTGCCTTCGGCCAGCTCGGCTGGAACAACCTCGGCACCGGCGGCACGACCTATCAGAACATCCGCTTCATCAATTCCGAGTGGATGACCTACAACCGCAACCGCGGCATCATCGGCTCCGTGCTCAACCAGGGAGTCAACCTTTCCAACAACCTCATCGAGAACCTATACTGCGAAAACTCGATGGCCCTGCTCGCCAACATCACCATCCAGCTTGATCCAGCAAGGCCTTTTGATCCCACCAAGCCCGGACTCATCCGCGATTTTACCTTCCGCAATATCATCCTTGAGAAACCCTTCCTCTCTCCCAGCGGCAGCCTTGTCAAAAACCCGATCAAAGGGTTCATCCACGAAGGGTCCACCGCCATCGTCCGGGACATCCAGTTCATCAACCTCGTCGCCGGAAACACCCTCGTCACCCAGGCAAACCACGCCCAGTTTTTCGACATCGATCCGGCCACCACATCCAACATCACCTTCACCACCGAGGGCCCCATCCACACCGTCACCGCCACACACACCACTGGCGGCAGCCTTTCACCAAGTGGTGCTCTTCCCACTCCTGAAGGCATGACCCGCGTCATCACCGCCATCCCCGCCTCCGGCAAGCGCATCAAACGCGTCCTCATCAATGGCGTCGATTCCGGCCGGCTCCAGAACATCCGTTTCCCCAATATATCTAACAATCATACCGTCCACGTCGAATTCGAAAACGGCAACGACTACTTCGATTTCACCAACACCCCGCCACAACCCTCCAACTCCCAGGCCACTCCCTCCGGCACCTCCACCATCAACCTCTCCTGGACCGATAACTCGACCAACGAAACCGGATTCGAAATCCAATGGTCACCCGACGGCTCTACCGCCTGGACCCAACTAGCGGTCAAAGCCGCCAACACGAACACCCACAGCGATACCGGGCTCTCCCCCGGCACCACTCGCCATTACCGCCTCCGTTCACTCGGCACCCAGAATCCATCGGCATGGACCGTCCCCGTCTCCGCCACCACCCTGCCCCTGCCACCTACCGCACCTGGCAGCCTTGCCATCACCTCCTCCACCAGCATCACCCACGCGCTCTCCTGGCAGGACAATGCTGGAAACGAAACCTCACAGGAAATCCAACGCGCCCCCGCCCCTTCCGAATCCTGGACCACCGTCGCTACCATCGCGGCCGATCTGCAAACACACACCGACTCCGGACTACTGCCAAACTCCACCTGGAAATACCGCATCCGCGCCCTCAACGCAGGCGGTGCCTCCGCTTGGTCGAACACCGCCATCGGCACCACCACCTCGTCCCCGTCACAAACAGTCAACCTGCTGTTAGGCCACACCTCCAACACCACCATCAGTTCGCAGCTCTCCCGCGCCCACTACCTCATTCCTTCGGATGGCATCCTTGCAGCCAACGGCACGACGATGACCATCGCCCCCTCCAATCCATGGCGCTTCACCGCCGGCCAGCAAACAGGACTCAGCGGTGGTGGTTCATTTTCACTGCGATTCTCCGCATATCAGGATGTCGATACCACCACGGGTTTGGGAGTTTCCCCACCGGACGGCTACAACATCATCACCTCCAACGGAATCGGACTGGGCATTGCCAATGGGGCCAATGGCAACTTCATCGGCAACACCACCGGTCCGGATGGAGAAGAAGGCATGGTCTTCGGAATCGATGCCACCGGACTCCCCATGGGCACCCAAATCCGCGTCGCCAACATCACCCTGCAACAAACCGGCACCAACACCTTCAGCGGCAATGATTCCGTCGCCATCATCCGCCGCACCGCACCCGCAGCGATCGCCACCACCACCCTCGGCAGTGTGGAAAATCCGGTCCTGTTCCAAACCATCGATCTCACCAACCTCGACATCACCGTGGCAGGCGGCAGCGAAATCCCGGAATGCCTCACCATCTTCAATGCCACGGACGGATCGCAGCGCGGTTTCCGCATCCAATCCATCGGTCTTGAAATCTCCAATGCCCCGGCAAACTCCGCCTCCATCCAACTCACCAACCTCGAACAAACCTATAACTCCTCCCCCCTCGCCGCCGGCACGATGACATCCCCCGCCGGGCTTGATGTGCAAGTCCTCTACACCATTCCCGGTCAAGCCTTCCCCACCACCAATCCACCCGCCGCCGTCGGTTCCTATCCGGTCACCGCCAGCATCATCACCCCGGGATTCACAGGCAGCACCAGCGGCACTTTTATCATCTCCAAGGCCACCGGAAACATCAGCTTCTCCAGCCTCCTCCAAACCTACGACGGCACCCCGCGCACCGTCACCGCCAGTTCCTCTCCTCCCGCCAACATGGTCATCGACTACGGAGGCTCCACCACCGCGCCGATCACGGTCGGCAGCTATCCCGTCACCGCCACCATCAACGATCCGAATGTCGAAGGCTCCGCAAGCGGCCAACTCATCGTGCAAAAAGGCAGCGCCACGGTGCTAGCCAATCCCATCATCCGAACATCTAACGGAAATCCAGTTTTTGGCGAAGCCACCACGTCCCCATCCGGTCTCGCCCTGGAGTTTCTCTACAACGGAATTCCCACCGCTCCCTCACTGCCGGGTTCCTATCCCTACACCGCCACCCTCTCGGACCCGAACCGCTCGGGCAGCGCCAGCTCCACCATCGCCATCCTGCCAGCATCGCCTCCCAACACCACCCTCCTGCTCGGCCATAACAACAACACCACCATCATCAGCCAGACATCACTCGCCACCTACTCCATCGCTGCCAACGGCATCCTCACACTCGACGGCACCAGCATGAGCCTCTCCGTCCCACAGGAATGGCGACACCTCGCGAACCAAAACACCTCTCATCTCTTCCCCGGTTCCTTCACCCTCCAATTCACCGCCTGGAACGATCTGGACGCCAATACTGGAGCCGGAGCATCCCCGGTCGGAGGATCCAATAACACCACATCCAATGGTGTCGGCATCGGAGTCGGCGCCGGGCCTAACGGAAACTTTGTTGGCAACCTCGCCGGCCCCGATGGGGAGGAAGGATTCATCTTTGGCATCAATGCCTCCAACCTCCCCACAGACTCTTCCTTCGTCATCACCTCACTTACCCTTGGCCAAAGTGCCAGCTCCTTCTCAGGAAACGACTCCGTCCGCGTCATCCGCCGGAATGGCCCACCCGGCAGCCTCACCACCACTCTCGGCTCGGCAGAATCCCCCGTCATCAGCCAAACCATCGATCTAACACCGCTCGGCATCCTCATCAACGGCGGAACCCACATACCCGAGCTGTTCAGCATCATGAACGGCACCGACGCTTCCCAGCACGGTTTCCGCATCAGCGCCATCGGCATCGCCCTGCTTACCCGCAGCGACAACCCCGCCACCATCCAGATCAGCAGCCTCTCCCCCACATACAACGGAGTGGCAAAACCGGTCACCATCACCACCAATCCACCCGGGCTTGATGTCGCCGTCACCTACACCAGGGAAGGTGATCCTCCAAGCACCGAGGCCCCGATCAACGCGGGCTCCTATCAGGTCGATGCCACCGTCACCACCAGCGGCTTCACGGGTTCTTCTAGTGCCACTCTCATCATTGCCAAAGCCCTGGCAACCGTCACCGCTCAAAACATCACCAGCGATTACATCGAGGGCACCCCCGTCTATGGCAACGCCACCACCCAACCCGCAAACCTCGATCTCCTCTACACCTATAACAACTCCGAAGATCCGCCAACAAACCCCGGAGTCTATCCCTACCGCGCCGACGTCATCGACCCCAACCACACCGGCTTCGCCGAAGCCACCATCACCATCATCGCCCCAAACACCTACTCTTACTGGGCGCAAGTCCACACCGGCGGCGGCCCGCCCAATGGCGACCACGACCACGACGGCATGCCCAACGCCATCGAATATCTGATGGGGGAAACTGGCAACAGCTTCACTCCGAATCCTCCCATCATCAACAACACCATCACCTGGCCCAAGGATCCGGATGCCAACGCATCCTGGCAAGTGCAGGTCTCCGACACCCTCGACCTGCTCTCCTGGCAACCAGCCCCCGCTCCGGCAGTCAACGATACCGGCTCCTCCATCATCTTCACCCTTCCGGCAGGGCAACAACGAAAGTTCACTAGGCTGGAAGTTGTAATATGGGATGCCTTCATCACTTCCAGAGAAACAATGACAAGTGCTGCGGACCAGTGAGCCAGTCTAAAAAACGGTTCATCAAGCAGTCGAGAGAGCAATCTGAAGGTTCGTGCAATAATCCAAATGAAGTAGATATACAAGACGTGTGGTTTAGTTTTACAGCCAATAGCAATAAAACAGTAATTGATTTAAGAAATGTATTCTATCCATCACAAAATGCAACTGGTACCATTAATATGCAAGTGTACACTGGTAGTTGTACCAACTTAAA
>JALOTR010000733.1 GCA_025457805.1 Akkermansiaceae bacterium
CGCTGCCGATGCCAACCGTGTCAAAATTGTCGCTGAGCAAGATGATCGGAGCGGCGGAGCACAAGGTCCCGGCAACGAGGGCGGTGGTGACGAGGCATTGGAGATGGAGGGGATGGATGGGCTGGGATTTGGATTTCATGGGATGGCGATGTGGGTTCGTTTGGACCGGGGTGCACGGCCGGTTCAAGGGTTCTGTCAGTCCGGGGATTCGAGTCAGGGATGGGCTATTCGGTCGCAATCCGTGGGTGGTGAACGACTTTACAAAGATATGTTTAGCGGTGTTCGGCCCAATCCGACAGCCTGCATGCATCGCCCATTTGGGGGATGGGGTCGTTTCTTTTGGCATTCAGCGTTGCCATTTCAGACTGTGTTTCACATCCGCAAAAAACCTTTCTCGATGGCAAGGGTCACGGCGTGGGCACGGTCCGCCGCTCCGAGTTTGCGCATGATGTGGGCAAGGTGGGTTTTGACGGTGTCGCCCGAGAGGTGCAGAGCGGCGGCGATTTGCTTGTTGGCCGTGCCCTTGGCGACAAGGCGCAAGACTTCCACCTCACGGTTGCTGAGTCCGACATAGGCGTTCCGCTCGGCCAGGCGGAGGGCGAGTTGAGGGGGGAGGAAATCTTCGCCAGCGGCGACGCTGCGGATCGCCTCCGAGATCGTATCTTGCTCGCAGGATTTCGGCACATATCCGCGCACTCCGGCTTCAAGGGCGCGGTGGATATCCTCGGCGGTTTCATTGATGGAAATGAAGATGATTTTTGCGGTGGGATTGTTGGTAAGAATCACGCGGGTGACCTCCACTCCATGCATGTCGGGCAGGATGCCGTCCATCAAAGTGATGTCCGGTGCGAGTTTGGCGTGGAGTTCAACGGCCTCGCGGCCATTGCGGGCCTGGCCTACGACTTCCATGCCGGGTTCGCTCGAAAGAGCGCCGATCAGGCCGAGGCGAATCATGGCGTGGTCATCCACAACAAGAATACGGATCGCAGGAGTGGTCATGATATGGGTGGGTTGGGAAGTTGGACGGTCACGGTGCAGCCATGGTTGGGAGTGGATTCGATATGGAGCAATCCATTGATTTTTTCCGCCCGCTCGTGCATGCCGAGGATGCCAAAATGGGAAATGCCCACAGCATCGGGTGGAGATGGAGTAAAGCCGCAACCATCATCGCGGACGCTTAGTAGAATGGTGTCTGCGGCTTCCTGAAGGGAAATGCGGACCTCGCTGGCCGCACCATGTTTGATGGCATTGGCAAGCGCTTCCTGGGCGATGCGCAACAGATGGAAATCCGCCCCTGCTGGAAGAGGGCGGGCCAATTCGGTGATTTCCAAAACAACCGAGGGTCCAGCGTCCGACGATGCCCCGGCGGCCATTGAACGAAGTGCGGTCCCGAGACCTTGAATCTCCAACACCTTGGAACGCAGATCCCATACTGAACGGCGTGCCTCGATGCGGGTGTGGCGCAACATTTTGCGAGCCAGTCCGAGGCGGGTGGAGATTTGTGACGGGTCAATCTTCGCCACCTTGTCCAGTCCATCGAGCTGGAGTGCCACGCCAGCGAGTTGTTGCTCAAGCGTGTCGTGCAAATCGCGGGCCATCCGGTCGCGCTCGTCGCTTACCGCTTCGTCGCGGAGTTTTTCACCGATGAGACCCGCTTGTTTCCGGACGGCACGGCCGAAGAACAAGGTCCCGAAGGTGGCGAGCAAGGCGATAGCAAAGAGGCGTGGTGGCGTCCACCACGGCGCCTGTTTCAGCAGTGTGACTCCCGAGGAGTTCGCAAGCCGGATGCGGAAACCATTGACCCATTCCGGACGAGGCAACGGGTGGGTGGTGGTAAGCTCGCAGATGCCTGTCAGTTTCAAACGATCACCTGAGCTGAATTGGAGAGGACGCTTTCCCGCGTGGGAGAGAATGGCATCAAACACGGTTCCATTGGCGCGGCATTGAAGAAAGGTCTCGTCCTGGATTACGCGACTGCCGAGAAACTCCGCTTCCAAACTTACCAGTTCCATCTGAAGCAAAGAGTTATCCTTTGCTGGAAATTCCATGGGGATAGGTTCGGGAGCAGGGCCGCTTGAGAGGCGGGTGACCTTCGTCGCTCTGAGCAAGGGACGGAAGGGCGCGATGGCACCATAGCCGTCCACGCTGACACGCGTGCCGGGAGGGAGGCGTTCGGTCATCACGCTTTGCACGCGGGCACTGCCGCTGGCATCGCGCAGATGAAAGCCCTTGTCATCATCCTGGGTGACCACTCCCTCCACACGAACCAGATCCATGGGGCTGAAATTCCTACCAAGCAATTCAAGCACAGTAAGCAATGGAGCATCCCCGGAAGCCAGCGCGGTGGGTGCGGTAGGCTGGATGTAATCGAAAGATGGGACGAAAAAATGCCTCCCGATCATTTGCCGGTGTTGGCTGTAAACGGTGCCGAGTATGGCCCGCATGATCGCCGGGCGTTGCATCAAAGCGGAGGCCCGCTCGGAGGCATCCGGTGAATTCGGCACATCCGCTTTGAATGTCTGCCCGAAGACCTCGACGACCAGAGTATAGGCAATGCCCCCGGTTTCCACCCCGATGACTACGGCTGGAACTTCGATCCATGCGACATCGTTGCGCGGTGTGTAGATTTCGTCGGCAGCAAGACGGCGGGGTTCCGGAATCTCGCCGCGT
>JALOTR010000734.1 GCA_025457805.1 Akkermansiaceae bacterium
AACATTTGGCATGGCACAGCCAGGAAAAATTCCTACGCTGAAAGGGTCGTTTACGCCCCATGACCCGAATCATCATCGTTGTCTTCTGCCTGCCTTTCTCGATCTCCATCGCTCTCGCACAGCCTAAGCCGCTTGAGTCACTCAAGAACTGCACCCTCGTGCCCACAGATTGGGCCGATGGCGACAGCTTCAGAATCCGGACTGAAGACGACACTGAGTATACGATACGACTTTACGCTGCTGACTGCTTGGAGACCGGGGAATTGGATGAAACAGATAAACGCCGACTTCGGGATCAACGACGCCACTTCGGGATCACAGATGTTAAGGGCAATGCAGAGGATCCTGTGAATCTAGCGATTTCACTCGGTGATCAAGCAAAGGCGTTCACTCAAGAACGATTGAAGCGTCCCTTTACGATCCACACCCGCTTTCACAAAGCTCCAGGCGATGGCAAACACGAACGCTTTTATGCCTTCGTCGAAACATCCGAAGCACAAGACCTCGCCACCGAACTTGTCAAAGCCGGTCTTGCTCAGAGCCGCGGCAGAAGTACCGAAACCTTCAGTGGGCTCAGCGGGGAACGATACAGGCAGAGTCTCGAGGATTACGAGGACCAAGCAGCAAAGCGCGAAGCCGGAATATGGAAATTCACCGACTGGGAAAAGCTCCCATTTGAGCGTGATGTCCAGCGAAAGGAGGACGAAGAAGATCAAGCGGCTTCAGGTCGCAACTTACCACAAGACTTTCGTCTCAATCCCAATACCGCCGCGCGCGACGATCTTGATCGTCTGCCTGGAATCGGTGAAACACTGGCCGATGCCATCATTGAAGCACGCGAAGATGAGCCATTCCAAAACGCAGGAGAACTCATGCGCGTTCCAGGCATCAAACGCAAGACACTGGACAAATTCCGGCAGTATCTGGAGTTCAGTATGCCATAAGTAAAATTCCTACGTGATCGCGTGACCTGATCCCAAGGCATTGTCTTGATACGCCTCCATATTGTTCTTATCACTTAACTGTTCTCCGCCCATTCCAGGCGGCGATCAAGTCGGGGGACAAAAAAAATGGCAAAGCTGATCAATTCACTCAATCAAGGACGGCGGAATGTGACATCAGGCGAACGACGCTTCGCGAAGCGCTTGGAAACTCTGCTGGAGGACGACTATCTTTGTTGGTTCGACGTTCCAATCGGCCCCAAGCGGCAATATCCCGACTTTCTGATTCTGCATCCATCCCGTGGGCTTTTGCTGTTGGAGGTGAAGGACTGGAAGCTCGAAACTCTCCACCACATCGACAAGATCTATGCCGACCTCAAGATTCATGGCGGGATCAAGCGGGTCGCAAATCCTTTGGAACAAGCACGCCAATACACAATGAACGTCGTGAACAAGCTGGCCGAAGATCCCCAACTCCGTGAGGCCGAGGGCCGCTATCAGGGCAAGCTCTGCTTCCCCTACGGCTACGGCGTGGTGCTGACGAACATCACCCGCAAGCAGCTCGATGGCGCGCTGTCGGAGGAAGAGCAAGACCTTTCAAGAGCGTCTTTGGGGCATGTTCCAATACGACTTCAAGCGCCCGCTCACCCTGCCGCAGATCGAGCGCATCCGCTGGCATCTGTTTCCGGAAATCCGGATCGGCGACCGGCAGACGACCTTGTTCTCGGACTTCGAGGAAAAGGGCGGCGGGCAGGCTGCGCCGGAAACGATCCCGGATCTGATTCGCGTGCTCGATCTCGAACAGGAAACCCTCGCCCGCAATCTCGGCAGCGGCCACCGCGTGATCCATGGCGTGGCGGGCTCGGGGAAAACGCTGATCCTCGGCTACCGCTGCGTCCACCTCGCGGAGATGCTGCGCAAGCCGATCCTCGTCCTCTGCTACAACATCACCCTCGCCGCGCGGCTGCGCTCCTTCATCGCCGAGCGGAAACTTGAAGGACGGGTGAATGTCCACCACTTCCACGAATGGTGCAGCGAACAACTCCGGACCTATCATGTGCAGGTTCCGGACTCGGATGGCAAATTCTTCGAGCGGCAGGTCGAGGCGGTGATCCAGGGCGTCGATGCCGGCCGCATCCCGCGTGCCCAGTATGGCGCGATCATGATCGACGAAGGCCACGACTTCGAACCCGAGTGGCTGAAGCTCGTCACCCAGATGGTCGATCCCGCCACGGATTCGCTGCTGCTGCTCTACGACGATGCCCAGTCGATCTACCGGAAATCCCGGGGGCTCGATTTCAGCCTGTCGAGCGTGGGCATCAAGGCCGCCGCCGGAAGAACCTCCATCCTCCGTCTCAACTACCGCAACACCCGCGAGATCCTCCAGTTCGCCTGCGACTTCGCCAGCCAGTTCATGGGCGCAAAAGCGGCGGACGACGACCACATCCCGATGATCCTGCCCGAAACCGGCGGTGCCTCCGGCCCCGGCCCGGCCTTCCGGCAGTTCGCCAGCATCGGCGAGGAGATCGCCTACGCCACCAAATGCCTCAAGGCCTGGCACGAGCGCGGGGATTTCCTCGGCGACATCGCCGTAATCTGCATGAAGCCGGACCACGGGAAACGCATCGCCCATCAGCTCCAAGCGCTCGGCATCCCGCATCTGCTCATGGCCACCCGCAGCGGCAAGCGGGCCTACGATCCCCGGAAACACCAGGTCAACATCCTCTCCGTGCAAAGCAGCAAGGGTCTTGAGTTCCGCTCCGTGATCTTCATCGGCCTCGGCCAAATCGACACCTCGGAAACCCAAGCTGCCCAGAACATGAAACTCCTCTACGTCGGCATGACCCGGGCCAAGGAGCGGTTGCTGATCACGGCTTCGGGGAGGAATGAGTTCACGGAGAGGCTGTCAGCTATATCTGGAGCGCTCTGCGCCGTTGCTTAGGCACCCACAATCCGACTCGCTTCGGTGAAAGCGTCGCAGGTGAATCTCCGTTTTCAGTTCCAATCCCAGTCGTTGAGTTTCAGAAAAGCGGCATTCGTCCAGCTTTGGATTTGATGGATTAAACCTGCATCTACGCTGTCGCATAAATCTACAATTCGACAGCGATCAAACAGAATCCCCCCATAGAGGCAAGCTCCGTTCCATTGAGCCCGATCTGCAGATTCTGCAATGAAATAGGCTTTCACTGGATCAACTAGGACCGTGCCGGACATCCAGCGCGTGATAAATGCCCGGGGATTCAACCGATACAAATGATCTCGCCATGAAGTGCCGGTTTTGCATTGCCCAAATACACTGAGCTTAGCTGGCAGTTTGTCTGAAAATGGGATCCATCCCACTACATCAAGGCCATCGTCATTGGCGCTCAAAACACCCGTATCAATGTTTTTATATCTAATACCTTCGTTCAGTGAGGTGCAAAGATCTCCGATTTTCTGAGTAAAACCTCCCTGCCTGGCCGTGCCGAAAACCTCAACCTCGGCTCGGTTCCCCAAGTAATTCCCCAGGACAGCACTTCCCAACTCCTCCATGATCTGAGTCCCGTCAATTCCTGCCTGGACCTTCTCAGTTTTCATGCTCAAGCGCGTTGCCATAAGAAGGTATCGATAGACCAGCGCTTTGGTGGAATGCGCGTCATCTCTCCGGATCAAAATCGATCCGGTTCCGTCAGTTCTGAATGGATAACCGTCAGGGCACGCGGTGATTCGATAGCCAATTTCGGTCATCATAGCATCAGAAAGTCCTTCATTGATGACATCATCGTCCTCGATGCCGACGTTGAATTCGTTCTCATCGATCCGGCTAAGATAGCGCTGAATTTCCGTAGCCGAGCACCGCCCCTGAAGTAGGGCCAGCATCTCTGCAAAATCAGCGAGTTCGCTGGGAGAGGAACGCGGGGATGGACGGTTCGGA
>JALOTR010000149.1 GCA_025457805.1 Akkermansiaceae bacterium
CAATTTCCAATAAGAATATCGGGATATTGGTCGAACTGGATACAATCGCATCTTCCATGAACGGTTGAACTCTGCCATTCCAGCGATAGCTCATCCATTGGAGCATTCGGAGATCTCCATCCGCTTGGAACCACCATGGCAGTGCGGCAAATATCAACAGCAGCCAGTATGCGATGATGGGTCGCCTGATGCGCTGCCAGTCGGTTTTCAACAAATGAAGGACGATGCGGAAATTCATGGCATGAAAAAAGTTAGACTCCGGCGTCGGCCCGACCGCTTCGCACGAGTGTCACAAAAAGCTCGCGCAGAGTTAGGGGATGGACATCGGCAGGCGGGCAGCCGGGGAAAAGCCTTGCGCTGGTTTCTGCGAAGCTTTGTGGATCGTATGCGGTATCGGTGAATCGCAGCATGCGCCCGGCGGATTGAGGCGTAATCCATGTCGCTGGAAAGTGCGGCAGCGCTCCAAAGTCCGGCGGCAGCAAGATTTCCACTCGCCGGTGGCGGGCGAGCAGCGGCTCGGCATCCTCGTCCAACAAGACAGCGCCGTGATTGAGCAGCACCACGTGATCGGCAAGGCGATCCACTTCCTCGATATCGTGGGATGAAAGCACAACCGTGAAGCCCTCGTTCCCGGCCAATTCTAACAGTCCAGTGATGAACTCGTCGCGCACCAGCGGATCGAGTCCGGAGAATGGCTCATCGAGCACCAACAATTCCGGTCGATAGGCAAGGGCGGCGATAAGCGCCGCCTTCATGCGCTGGCCGCGCGAGAGATGCTTGAGTTTCCGGTCACCGGGCAGGGCGAATTTCTGGCGCAGCAAGCGTTCAAGATCCGCGTCCCATTTCGGATAAAGCGGTCGGCACCATCCGAGGAATTGATCGACCGTCATCCAGTCCGGCAGTTCCATGCCCTCGGCAACGTAGCCGATGCGCGCCAACTGGGCCGGGCCGAGCTTGCGCGAATCGGTGCCAAGGATTTCCACATGACCGGTGGAAGGGCGCAGCAAGTTGAGTGCGATTTTCAACGCGGTCGATTTCCCCGCACCGTTCGGCCCCAGAAGCGCGGTGATCGACCCGGCGGGCACGCGGAACGAAGCGTGTCGCAAGGCCCATGAGCGGGGAAAACGGCGGCAAACTTGATGGAATTCGAGGAGAGAATTCATGATTGTGGTGGTTTCTCGGAAAGGGATTTGCGGAGGGCTTCGAGGGTTTCCTCGGCACTAAGACCCAGCAACGAAGCCTGCCGGATGAGGTCGCCGCAGGCGGGTGCGAGCTGGGCGACGAGTTGGTCGCGTGAAGATCCTGCGGGTCTCACCACCACCATCCCGGCACCCGGACGGGTGGCGAGAAACCCCGCGTCCCGCAGTTCCAATACCGCCTTGTGGGCAGTGGTGGGTGAGATTTTCAGCTCCTGAGCCAGGACACGAACGGAAGGAAACTTCTCACCAGCCGCCATTTCCCCAGTCAAAACCGCGCGCTGCACCGCCTTGACCAATTGGTCGGACACGGGCACGCCGTCGAGGAGTTGGAAGCGGAAGGGCAGCATGGCTTGGCTGACTTAGTGTCAACTGTGCCAGTATGACTGTTACACTTTGGGTGAATTGGCAAGCTTTTTTTACGCTCAAACTCGCTTTTCTAATCCTCTATTCCGAAATGAGAACCACAATCGAAGCGAAGCGGAGATGGACGAACACGGAATTCTGATCTGAGTCAAAAAATCGGAACGCATGGAAAGTAAGAGAGTTGCGGAACAATTTGAACGCCCTTAACGAATGAGTCTCATCGATTCTCTAACCTCTTCATTTTCCGTGTAATCTGTGTTTTCCGTGGTTCCCCATCTTCCTCATTAAGATGATTCACGGAGCGCCGGACCATGTCTCTTTGCGGGCCTCCATGATCCAAGACTGCCTCCCAAGAAAAGCCAGCCCTCTTCTCCCCCCAAGTCACCCTCCACCCCGCAAAATCTCCAACGGCGGGTGACTGCAAACACCGCGACTCAAGGCCAGTCCCCCAAGCACCGCAATCCCTGTCACCGCCCCGAAGGCCCCCACTAACAGGATCGGATCCGGCCACGGCGAGGCCTTGAAAACAAACACTGCCAGCGCCGCATTCGCCGCCACCGCAAGTAGCACGCCGGTCAGCGCAGAGAGAATTCCAAGCGTCGCATACTCGATCACCAGGATCGTCCGCACCTGCTTCGCCGAGGCCCCGAGCGTCCGCAGCAGCACGCTTTCTTTGAGCCGCACATCCCGCCCATTCAGCAGCGTTCCGATCAAAATCGGCAGCCCCGCAAGCACGGTGAACCCACCCAGCACCGTGACTACCGTCGAGATCTTGCCAAGAATATCCCGCACGGTTTCAAGGATCAGCGTCAGGTCGATCGCAGTGACATTCGCAAACTTCGCCGCCAGCGCCCGCTGCAATTCTCCCGAAGCCGCCGGCGTCGGCGTCCGCGTCGTCACCACATGAAATCCCGGCGCATCCTCCAGCACTCCAGGTGGGAAGACCATGAAGAAGTTCAGGTTGAAACGACTCCAATCCACCCGCCGCAAACTCGTCACCCGCGCGCGGATCGGCACCCCTTGCACATCCAGCGTGAGCTCATCGCCGATCCCCACCATCATGTCCTTCGCAATCTCCTCCTCCAGGGAAAGCGGCACCACCTCCGTCGGATCCGCCCGCTCGGTCGCGAACTCACCCGCCACCAGCGTCTCGGTGAAATTCAGCTTGTCCCGATAGGTCGAACGAAACTCCCGCCTCGCCACCCAGCGCGGCACCCCTTTCGCCTTACCCACCGCCACCCCACGGATCGATGAAACCCGCATTGTCACCATCGGCTCACTCTCCAACACCGGCAGCCCAGTTTGATCCAACACCTCCCTCACACCGGCCACTTGATCCGGCTGCACATCGATCAAATACAAATTCGGACTCTTCCCCGACTGCTGAAGATCCAGCCGCTTATTCAAAAGCCGACCCGCCGAAAGAATCGTCACTAACAGAAAAGTCCCAAGCCCCAGCGACAGCAAAAACAGCAGCGTCTGATTCCCCGGCCGATGCAGATTTGAAACACCCTGCCGCAGCAGATACGGCCAGCGCATGCCCACCACCCGACGCGTCACTGCCATCAAGCCGCGCGCCACACCCACCAGCGCCAAAAACGCCACCACCATCCCGCCCACCATCGCCAGCGAACGCGCCCACCTCGGGTCATTCGCATGCGCCACCATCACCAGCAATCCCACCAGCAGTGCATAAATCGGCAGCGACCTCAGCACCCCACCTTTCAATCCACCACCGCTCCGCAAGGTCACCGCCGGTGAAATCTCACGAATCTTCATCAGCGGCAGCAGCGCAAAACCACAACACACTGCAAACCCAGTCGCCGTCGTCTGCGCCACGATTTTCCATTCCGGCGAAGGGCTCACCGAAATCGGCAATTCATCCCGAAACGCCCCTAACAAACCCATCTGCAAACCAACCCCAAGCCCCGCCCCCAGCAGCGCCCCGAAAAATCCCAGCGCCAGCACTTGCGCGAAATAAATCCCAAACGCCAGGTGCCCCGGACACCCGAGACAGCGCAAAATCCCGATCGTCGCAATCCGCCGCGTCACATGCGCATGCACCGCCCCCGCCACCCCGATCGCCCCCAGCGCCAGCGATGCCAGCGCGATGAGCCCCAGGAACTGCTGAAAGTTATCCAACGCATCCCCCAAGTTCTCGCGACGATCTTCCGGAGTTTCCAACTGCCATGGATTGTCAGGAAAATCTTTGCGCACCTTGTCCTTCAGCGCCTTCGACGACGGCCCACCGTCGATCTCCAGATACACCTGATAGGATGCCATGCTGTTTGTCGTCAGCAGCCCCGTGCGCTCGATGTCCGCCAAATTCACATATACCTCCGGCGCAAATCCACTGAAGCGACTCCCCCGCGGAGCCGGTTTGTCCACCACGCCCAAAATCCTCAAGCGCATTCCCCCAAGCTCCACCTCATCCCCGATCTTCGCCCCGAATTGATCCAGCATCGCCGGTTCTAACAAGACCCCGCCTTCACCCTTCAGTTTCTCCCACGCATCCGCCGGCCGCGTCTCCACCTTCCCATAAAACGGATAGCCTCCCTCAATCCCCCGCACCTGCATCAGCCGCGCCCCGCCGTCGGGAAGAAACCGCATCATCGATGGAAAGCTCGTCTCACGGCTCATCCGGCTCGCCATTCCCGCAAGCCTGCTCACGTCATCCGCAACAATCTCCCGACGCGATGAAACCCTTAAATCCGAACCCAGCAGCGACTTCGCCTCCGAAGCAATCCCCCGCTCCACGCTCGCCTTTAAGGAATGAATCGCCGTCAACGCCGCAATCCCCGACACGATCGCCAGCGAAAAAATCACCAGCCTCACTCGCTGCGATCGACTGTCCCGCCAAGCCATCCGCCACACCCAAGGATGAAACAAAGCCGTCCACAAACTGCCCGGCAGCCCGCTTTTGTTAGATCCCATCATTTTCCTCCTCTAAATCAGAATTGGAACCACGGAATACACAGAATACACGGATTGAAATGCAGGGATGAATGGTCCCAACAGCGAAGCCATAAAACCTCTGCTTCCTCTGCTGCCTCCTGCAAAAATGCTTTTCCGTTTTCAAATCTGAGTCCATCTACGATTTCCGTGTATTCTGTGTATTCCGTGGTTCCCTCCTCTTCATCCCAAACGTTCCGATTCCGCGTTCATCCGCGTCCATCTGCGGTTGAATTCTCCTCCTCAGAAACGATCTTCCCCCCACTCATCGTCACCACCCGACGCGCCTTCGCCGCCAGCGCCGGATCATGCGTCACCAGCACCAAGGCCGTCCCCGCCTCGCGGTTCAGGCGGAAAAGCATCTCCACAATCGGCGCGCTTGTTTCCGCATCCAGATTCCCCGTCGGCTCATCCGCAAACAGAATCTTCGGCCGATGAATGAAAGCCCGCGCCAGCGCCACCCGCTGCTGCTCGCCGCCGGATAGTTGCAGCGGATAGTGATCCAGCCGATCCCCCAGACCCACCTCCGTCAGCAAACGCTCCGCTTCCTTTTCGATTTCCCTGCCGGATTCACCCCGCAGTTCCAGCGGCACCAACACGTTCTCAATCGCTGTCAGCGTCGGGATCAGTTGGAAACTCTGAAACACAAAACCCACCAGCCGGTTCCGCAAAGCCGCCCGCGCATCCTGATCCATCGCCTCGATCGCCTCGCCATCCAGTTCCACCGATCCCGCACTCGCATCATCCAGCCCCGCGCAAAGCCCCAGCAAAGTCGTCTTGCCACTCCCCGATGGCCCCACGATCGCCAGCGTGTCACCTGCATCCAGACTCAGGCTCACATCCTTGAGCACCGTCAGCTCATGGCTCGCCGTCCGATGCACCTTCCGCAGGCCGGAAACCTTCAGGATCGGCTGTTTGACAGCACTCGGAGCGGATTCTAGACTGGCGGTCGATGGGGATGTCATTGCGAAAAATAGTCATGTTCGGGCTGCTGCTCACCGCAGGCACTGCATTAATGGCAGAAGAAGCACCGAATGCAAACAACACGACCAAACGCATCGTCGTGCTCGGCGACAGCATCACCGCCGGCTACGGCCTCGATCCCGGCGAAGCCTACCCCGCCCTCCTCCAGAAAAAAATCGACGCCGCCAAACTCCCCTACACCGTCGCCAATGCCGGGGTCAGCGGCGACACCACCGCCGGCGGCCTCCGCCGCATCGCCTGGGCGATGGGAAAAGGAGCCGACGTCCTCATCATCGCCCTCGGCGGCAACGACGGCCTCCGCGGCATCTCCCCCGAGGAAACCAAGAAAAACCTGCTTGGCATCGTCACCAAAGCCCGCACCAAGAATCCCGAAATCTCCATCCTCATCGCCGGCATGCAAATGCCCGACAACATGGGAAAAAACTTCACCGCCGAATTCAAATCCCTCTTCCCCGAAGCCGCCAAGGAAACCCAATCCACCCTCATCCCCTACCTCCTCGAAGGCGTCGGCGGCATCGAAACCCTCAACCAACCCGACCGCATCCACCCCACAGCAGAAGGGCAGGCTAAAGTCGCGGAGAATGTGTGGAAGGCCCTTCAGCCCGTTATCTCACCGTGAGCCGAGAATGCTTGTGAGACGGTGGCGAAATCCGCGAGCAAATCCAGCCAGCCAACCTCATCCAAATGAATCAGCGGCCCGGCATCGCAGACCACAACAGAAGGACTTTTCTCAGCCCTGCCCATGCAACCCCCATTTCACATCTTCCATCACTAGGTTTTCAGTGACTCGCGAAGCATGGGATTCAAGGAAACGCCGCAAAGCATCCGCCAGCAATTCGTCGAAATCACCCGCCCATCCTTCATCCACATAGGAACGCGCCCGGGCAGTCAGTTCCCGAGGCAGGTTTGCTTCAACCAAAGTCGTTTCCATGAGCAAAACCTAGCACGACGCTCCTCCGATGAAAACGGGATTTTCGTCGGTCAATTCCCACCGGTCACGACTCCTCCCATTGCCACCCAATCCACCCTACCCGCCGAAGCCTCGGCGAAAAGGGCCGCAAAGCACCACCCCGGGAACGCTGAGTCCACCTGGCCTTCGTAGCCTTGGCGAATTAGGCAGCTCGGCCCGCGAAGCCCTCCCTCCCCCCGCGCCATCACCCATTACCCGGTTGCCAACCGATCTCAGATGTCAAGTATTCAACCGAGCAATCGGACCTGCGCCCCAAGATGAACTTCCCAATAGCAGACGGACCGCGCCACCCGCGACCTCGACTTCGCTGCTGCCTGAAAGTCCATCGATTCTTCAAATCAAAAATCCGAAATCAACAATCCTCAATCGTCAATCCATCCCTCTTCCCCAAAGCCGCCAAAGA
>JALOTR010000150.1 GCA_025457805.1 Akkermansiaceae bacterium
GACGGAGTGATTCACGTGAAGGCGGAAAAAATCGCCGCGCTCCGGTCCGAGCAATTACCCGCGCAGGCGAGCCACGATTTCCACTGATGTACGGAGCGGAGCTAGAAGCGCGGCAAGGCCGCCGGTGTCGCGACCCGAGCCTGCGACAGGGAGCGATCCTGGCGAATGGTCGTGCTCCGACGACGAATCGCCAGAGGCGGCCGTGAGCGCTGGACTGAGTGCGGCAGCACGGAGATGGCGAAAGCCCGCAGGGCGGGGACCGGTCGAAGGGTGAGTCAAACAGGTGCCCGTTTGCGGGCGGCGGGACGAACAACCAAGCCGTCTCCGACCGCAGCGAATGGCCGGAGCCGAAATCGAAGCGGGAGCACCGGAGCGATGAACCCGCACGCTTGCGGAAGAAAATCCCGGCCTCAGCCGGCATCGGGGCGTTGCGAGTGTAACCCTGAGTGAAATGCTCGGACGGCTGTCACCCCGTCGACTTTAGAATATCGAAGATTAGAAACTCACTCGCCCTTAACTTAAGGCGGGCTTCGCGGTGCCGGTAGTCCGGCATCACTCGCGCGAACATCTCCCAGAACTCTGGGCCGTGGTGGCGTTCGCGGAGATGAATCATCTCGTGGACGAGCACGTAGTCGGCGAGGCCCACCGGCAGTTGAAGCACCCGCCAGTTGAAATTAAGCCGCCCCCCTTTGCTGCATGAGCCCCACCGGAAACCTAGATTGCCGACTACGATTTTCTTGGGCGTCGCACCGACTCGCGGTGCCCAATGCGCCACTCTTCGCGCGAGCCAATCAGCGCCTTCGTGCGTGAACCACGTTTGAAACAAGCTCGCCGCGTCGGCTTTATGGCTGCGGGAAAGGTGGAACTCGTCTCCGGCGTAAACCAGCGGCACTTTCTGCCCTGTCTTCACTTTCAGCCGATAACTGCGCCCGAGGAAGTGAATGACCTGGCCCGACACGAACTCGGGCGGCGTATCGCGGGGAGCGGACTCTTTTTTAAGTGCCAGCTTGCGATGAACCCAGAGCAACTTGCGCCGCACCCACCGCTCCAGTTCCACGGTGGCGGTGACCTCCGGCGCGTGAACGATCAACTCGCTCGACCGGCCTACGGTGAGGCCGAGCGTCTTGCGCCGACCGCTGCGGCGAACCTCAAAATCCAAGCCCTCGACTGTGAGCGTGTCGTTCACGATTTACTGAGGTATTCGTGATTCTCTTTGGCGAGTGCGACAAGACGCTGGGCGATCTCGCGCTCTTTTTTGGGCGGGCAAAGTCCGGACTTATCGATGTCGCGCACGAGCGCTTTGGTGAGCTGCTCCCGCATGGTGTCGTTTTTCCAGAAACCAATTTTGCGGATTTCCTGTTGGATGCGCTCAACTACTTCAATCGCGAGACCGATGAGTTTTTTAGTTTGGGCGTCATCCAGCGTCCGGCCCTTGCCGCATTCCTCCAGGAGGAGGCGCACAAAGGGCACCTGTGCCTTGGGGTCGAGGTCTGGGAAGTCGTTGCTGTCGCCCTTGCGCAGGTCGGCCACAAACGCCCGCAAGGCCTTTTCCAAGGCGTCGGCGTCGTCTTTGAAGCGCTTGAGGATTTCCTCCAGCTTCTCGCTCATCTTTCGCGCAAACGACGGGTTTTGATTGATGAAGCCGATGATGTGGAAGCGGGCCGCGTGCTGCATTTGCGCGGCGCGGGCGCGGCTGCTGGTCTGCGCCTGTAAAACCCTCTCGAACTCGGCGTCCGTGATCGTGGTCGGCGGTATCTTGGGATCGACGCCACGCGCGGAGATGTGCGCGTTGATCAGAGCCTTCACTTTCTCGCCTACGCCGACGAGGTTAAGCGCCGGGTCGCGGTAGAGATTGGCCGCCACCTTGTTGATGAAACCGAGGAGCTTGGCGTCGCGGAAAACATCGCCGGGAACCTCGGGCCGATGCTCCAGCATGTTGAGCTGGTCGTAGAACGCCCGCACCTTGTTGATGAAGTCGGCGCGGATTTTGAGGTCGGCCAAGAGATCAACGCAGGCCGGGACTTGGGCCTTCAAATCAGTGATGCCGAAGTCGGTAAAGACCGCGACCGCACGGGCGCGGCGGTCGAGGAGTTTTGGCAACTCCACCGAGATGTCGATGAGCGCACCGCGCGTGTCTTCCTCGTCGTAGTCGGAGAGTGCTTCGTGGAGATGGCGCGCGACGCCGACGTAATCCACCACGTAGCCGCAACGCTTCTTGCCGCTGGTGCGGTTCACGCGGGCGATGGCCTGCAATAGATCGTGCGCGACGATCTTGCGGTCGAGGTAGAGCACCTGCTCCACCGGGGCATCGAAGCCGGTGAGGAGCATGTTTTTCACGACCAAGATGCTGATCGGGTCGGACTTTTCGGTGCGGGTGAGGCCAAACTTCTTTTTGAAGCGGCGAATGCGGTCTTCCTGTTTGTCGCGGTCTGACCATTCGCGCCAAGACTCCGGGTCGTTGTGGTCGCCGGAAAAGACCGCGCCGATTTCCAGGGCTTTGATGCGCGGCAAGATTGGCCGTGCGTTAACCAGTAAACGGGTCGCGGCGGGCAGAGCGTCGAGCTGTTCGTCGGTCAGATTGTCATAGGTTGCCGGCAGTGCCTCGATTTCAATCACCAAGGCGTCGCGGGCTTGACTCAGCTTTTCCTGATAGGTGATTGCGGCCTCGCGACTCGTGGCCACGACCTGGGCTTTGTAGCCGGATGGGAGCACCACGGACGCGAAGTGACGGATCATGTCGCGGGCCTTCTTCTCGATCAGGAGCGGTGCGGCGAGCACGTCGCTCTCGGTGGCATACTTGGCCTTGATGACGGCCAGCTCCTCCGGGGTGTAATCCTTGAACATGTCCTCGAACAACTCGTCGAGGTCATCGGCATCCTTGACCATGCCGTCGGCGGTGCGGCCTTCGTATAGTATGGGCACGGTGGCACCGTCGAGTTCCGCGTCTTGCAGGATGTATTTGTCGATGAACTCGCCGAAGATGTCGCGAGTCTCGCCCTTCTCTTTGCAGAGGATGGGCGTGCCGGTGAAGCCGATGATTGCGGCGTTCGGCAGAGCCTTGCGCAGGTTGCGATGCAGGGAGCGGGTATGTCCGCGATGGGCCTCGTCCACGAGCACGAGGATTTTTTCGGACGCATTCAGTTCGGCGAAGTCCTCGAACTGGATCGTTTCCTCCAGCGTGATCTCCTTTTCCTCGATGCGCTGGTCTTTGCCTGGTTTCCGTTCCTTGCGAATCACGGTCATCGACACCTTCTCGGCGTTGTCGCGTTTGGAGGCGTCCTGATATTTTTGGAGCATCGCAAAAACGATGTCGGGCGTAGGTTCGGAGAGGATGCGCTGGGTGCGTTTGCTCGACGACTCGCGGGCGCGTTTGTCGTCGTCGTTGGGACGCAGGGTTTCGCCGCTCAGGCGGGCCGTGTCGCGAAGCTGGCCCTCCAGATCGGTACGGTCGGTGACGACGACGACCTTGAATTCCTTGAGCCCTTTCAGCATCCGCATTTTGCGGACGAGGAAAATCATGCTCAGGCTCTTTCCCGACCCTTGGGTGTGCCAGATGATGCCGCCCCGTTCGTCCTTGGCCGCGCCTTGCGGGCGGGTGCGGCCTTCGGCGAGCCGTTTCGTGGCCTTGTGGATGGCGCGGAACTGCTGGTAGCGGGCGACGACCTTGCGGGTCTTGCCGTCCATCTGCTGAAACACGGTGAAGTTGCGGACGAGGTCGAGCAGGTGAGCCGGCCGCAACATGCCGGCGACCATGACCTGCTGACTTTGCAAGGTCGTGGGGCGTTGCTCGGGCTTGCGGAAGAAAAGCGGCGTGCCCATGCGGCCCGACTCCTCCGGCCCGGACTCGGTCAATTCCTTGGCGGCCTCCGCTACCTCGGGCGTGGCGGGGATGAGGCCGACCTCCTGCGCGACCGTGGACAAGAGCACGGGGCTGGTGTCGGCCCATTCAAGGTAAGCCTCGGGCGGAGCGCCGACGGTGGCCGCACGCGCCTCGAAAAGGTCGCTGGCGATGAGCAGCTGGTTGGTGTGAAACAGACGCTCGACGCCTTCGTTTTCCTGATAGTTCTCTGGGTAGAGTTCGCGGCGTTGGTTGGAGTAACGGAGGAGCTGGTTGATAGCCTGCTCGATGGGAGCCTGCTCGGATGGACTCTTGAACTCGGCGACGACGAGCGGGATACCGTTCACGAAAAGGACGGCGTCAGGTTTAATAAAACTTTTCCCACTGCTTAATTCGCAACGGAACTGATTGATGACGAGGAAGTCGTTGTCCTCGGGATGCTCGAAATCAATAAACCGGATTGGCTGCTGGCGGCCGGAGTCCCAACCCGTCACGCCATCGGTCACGGTGCCGGTGAGGAGGAGCTTGGTCGCGGCCTCGTTGATCTCCATGATCGCGTGACCGGGAGCCTGGACGAGTTCTTGGATGATCCTGTTGATACGGTCGTCGTCGAGCCACGGCTGACCGTCGCGCAGGTTGAGCTTGCGCAGGGCGGCGGCGAGACGGCCCCGGAGAATGACCTCGCGGAAGTTCGCGCGCTCGGTCAGCTCGGGGACATCCACGTCGCCCTCGATCCACTGCCACCCCATCGTCTTGAGCTGCTCGCAAAAGGGACGCTCCACCAAGTCGTATTCCCATTCGATTTTGCTCATGTGGTTTTAAAGGGTGCTGGCGGGCTTTGGCTCATTTGGGATTGGCTCATTGGCATAAAGCCCGGTGGCATAAATAGGTCTTTGTTTATCAGGGAATTACGGGGTTATATGCCAACTTCTATTTGGCTCATTGTGCTGAATGACATGGGCCATATAAGTTACTGGAAATCATCACGTTGATTTTCTAAGGCCCAATTTCTAAAGCCCGGACGCGTTTGAAGTGGGCTTTAGCGTTTTGGGCATAATCGGGTGCCAGCGTCCCCACCGCCGCAGGCCGCGAAGCTCAACGCGGCCTTCCTTCTTAAGCTCAGCGAGCAAACGCTGAACCGAACTTTCCGACAAGGCGGGCAGGACTTGGCAAAGTTCGGACAAGGGTGCTCCCTCGTCCGCGTTGTCGCGAAGATGTTTTTCAATGAGCGCCTTGTTGGTCTCGTGATCGAGGCCACGCTTACGGGTGTAGGTGCCTTTTTTGCCCAGCGTGGCGTGCAGGCTGCGCGAGAGCAGGTAACGCACGCCGCGCCCCCGACCCTGCGATTCTATAGCCCCCGCTTCGACCAAGCCGGGCAGTCGTTCGCGCAGCGTGTTGGTGAGCGGCGCATCGGCGGCGATGGCGGCCAAAGTGAGAAAATCGTGGGTGGAAAACGTAGCGAGGCGCTCCTCGCCCAAACGTTCCAGATAGCGGACGAAGGCGGGATCGCGCACCGTGCCCTCCAGCGTGAGTCGCACCTCGTGCGCGGCGGTGCCGGCGAAGCTGGGCAGTGCCTTGCTCTGCCGGATGGCCCGCTCGACCATCAGGTTCATGCCCTGCCCCGAACGCTCGATCAGGCCGCCCTTCGCCAGCGCCTCCGCCAAGCGACGGTTGCGCGGGTTTTGCTGATCGACGATATTTTCTGTGGTGATGCCGGGCGGGAACCCGCCGGGGCTGACCAACTCCAGCCGGCGGGCGTATTGGCGCACGAAGACCGACCCGCCCAAACGATAGTCGCGATGGGCGACGGCGTTGAGCAGCGCCTCGCGGACAGCGGTCTCGTCGAAGGTGGGAATGTCGTAGCGGAAAAGCCCGTCCTGATAACTCTGCCGGTCGTTGCGCAGGTTGATTTTTTGCCAGAGCGCATCCTGACACAGGAAAAACCCTTCGCGGTATTCGGCCCGGTCGGCGGCCGGGCCCGAGGCTTCGCTGGAGCGGTATTCAAAAACGATTTCGGCTTGGGCGAGATGCCGGCCGAGCGCGGCGCGGGTGCCGAAGAGGATCAAGGCCGCGTAGGTAAGCCGCCCCTCGATCAACAGCTCGGCATCGGCGAGCGTCTGGCGGTCGTCCCACGTGGCGATGCGGGGGTTGGCGGCCGTGCGCGCCCAGCGAGTGCGGAAGTCGGCGACTGCCGCCGGATCGAGATCGGCCAGCGTGGCGGCCAGGCAGATTTCGGCGGAGAAGTCCGGTCCGGTCTCGGCGAAGATCGTGCGCAACTCCTCACCGCTCAACACCGTGAGTTCGTCGCCCGCCCGTTTGAGAAAGCGGCCCTTGTGCTGCCACGCCGTGCCCGGCAGGCGGGCGGGCACATGGACGATGAGCACGCGCTTGCCCTCGTGGAAAAACTCTTCGACCGGGATGCGGTGGCCGAGACGCTGATGCAGCCCGGCCTCGGTCCGCCCCGGCTCGGCAAAGGCAGCGCTGCCGACGACCTGGCGAGGCCGCCGGTCGGTGACACCGAGGATGATCGCCCCGCCGCCCTCGTTGGCGAGGGCCACGCAATAATCCACCAGATCCTCGAAATCATAGCGGTTGCTGGCGGTCTTAAATTCCAGCCGCGTGCCCTCGGGAGCGTTGAGCCAAGCCTGAAACCGTTCGGGGGCGGTCTTCATGTCAGTTGATTTTCATCCTGAGGTGGTATCGGCGGCACGGCAACGCCGGCAGCGGAAAGCGCAGCCAATAAAGCCGGGTATTCGTAGTCATGGGCCGCCTTGCCCTTAATGATGTAGTCGGCAATCGACGCCCAATGTGGAGCGGCAGACGGGAGGAGGTGTTTTGTGCTCTCGAACACCTGTATCAGTATCGCCGACGAACCGCCGGCATGCAGAATTTGATTAAATTTTGATCCGCGTATCGCTGCGTCCAAGCGCGCGATATCCTCGGCTTTGAAAAAAGGCGCGTGCGGAACAACGATGG
>JALOTR010000151.1 GCA_025457805.1 Akkermansiaceae bacterium
GCCGGGCCTTCCTTGCCGAGTCCAGAAATGGCGGAAAGGAATGGATCGGCACGGCCACCGACATCGATGATATGAAGAGTGCCCAGGCAGCACTGAAGGAAAGCGAGGGACTCTATCGCGGCATCGGGGAAAGCATCAACTACGGGGTATGGGTCTGCGATCCGGACGGGCGCAATGTTTATGCAAGCGAGAGTTTTCTCAAACTCGTGGGCCTCACCCAGCAGGAATGCTCCGAATTCGGCTGGGGCGATGTGCTGCATCCGGATGATGCGGAGGCCACTATCAATGCATGGAAGGAATGTGTGAAAACCAGCGGAAACTGGGACAGGCAGCACCGCTTCAAGGGAGTGGATGGTAAGTGGCACCATGTGCTGGCGCGCGGCGTGCCGGTAAGGGACAGTCAGGGCAAGGTCACTTGCTGGGCAGGCATCAATCTGGACATCGACCGGCTCAAGGAAGTGGAAGAGGCACTGCGGGTGGAGCGGGAGCGCCTCTCGGTGGCGCTCGATGCCGGGGAGATGGGAGTTTATGATTTTGATATCATTTCCGACGAGTTGTGGTGGTCTCCCGGAGTCTATCGGGTCTTCGGTGTGAACCCGGAGACGTTCATCCCGACCCGCGATGCCATCATCTCATTGATCCATCCGGAAGACAGGCAGCGGGTATGGGATCACATGGAGGAAACCATCCGCAAGCATGAGCCTTTCGTCGATGAGTTCCGGACGTTCCTCGGCGATGGCTCGCTGCGCTGGGTGGCGAACCGTGCGGTGACGCAGTTTGATGCGGAGGGGCGGCCGGTGAGGAATTACGGCGTCGCCATCGACATCACGGATCGCAAGCGCACGGAAGATGCATTGAACGAGGAAGCACGGCGCAAGGATGAATTCCTCGCCATGCTCAGTCATGAACTCCGCAATCCGCTCAATGCCATCCGGAATGCGGTGATGGTTTCCAAAGAGGCGATTTCCAATCCGGATGCACGCCGGATGGCAGGCGAGGTGATTGATCGCCAGAGCCGCCAGCTTGGCCGCATGGTGGATGATCTGCTCGATGTGGCGAGGGTGAACCGGGGCCGCATCGAACTCAAACTGGAGCCGCAGGATCTGGGTGCGGTTTTGAGACATGCCATTGCCGCGACCTGGCCATTGATCGAGGAAAGACGGCACGCGCTGCAAACCGAGATCGAACCCGGCCTAAGCGTGAGCGGGGATCCGACGAGACTGGAGCAGGTTTTCGTGAACCTGATCAACAATGCGACAAAATATACTTCCGAGGGCGGCGTGATCCGTTTGAGTGCAATGCGTGATGGAAGTGATGCAATGGTTTCCATCCAAGACAACGGCATGGGCATTTCCGCGGAGTTGCTGCCTCATGTGTTTGATTTGTTCCGTCAGGCAGACAGCAGCCTGGATCGCTCACAAGGTGGGCTCGGCATTGGCTTGAGCGTGGTGAAAACCTTGGTTGCGAGGCATCAGGGCCAGATCGTGGTGGAAAGTCCGGGGCCCAATGCGGGCACAACAGTCACAGTCCGCCTGCCACTCCTCCAACACGCGAAGCGCGGGGCCGAGCCCGCATCCGGATGGGTCCAGGACTCAGCGAAACCAGAGACACGGGTGCTGATCGTGGACGACCATGTGGATTCCGCGCAGGTGTTGGAAATGCTGTTAGAGATGCATGAGTTCAAGGTCCGCCTGGCCCACAGCGGGCCGGAGGGCTTGCAGGCAGCGCGTGAATTCGCACCGGAAGTGCTGCTGCTCGATCTCGGTCTTCCCGGCTTCGATGGATTCGAGTTGGTGAAGATGCTCCGTGAGGAGCCCGCGTGCGCCGGTTCATTGTTCATTGCAGTTTCCGGCTATGCCCGGGTGGCGGACCGCCAACGCTGTCTGGACGCAGGTTTCCACCACCATTGCGCCAAGCCGGTGGACATATCGGTATTGTTGGAAGCGATCCACTCCCGCCCGATCCCATGAGTGCGGATTGGAGCCCTCAGGCACGCATCTTGGAATAGGCACGCAGGTAGCCTGCGCATTGCGCGACTTCCGTGACGTTGCTCTTCCAGTTGTGTTCGTATTCGATGGTCACGTTGCCGGCAAAACCATGTTTCCGCACTTCATCGAGAATGGCCAGGTTGTCGATAACGCCAGTGCCGAAGGGGCGATCGTGCGACCACTTTTCAATCGATTCGCGATCCTTCATGTGGAAGGAGCGCACCCTCGGAGCGATCTTCTTGATCACTTCCACCGGATCGAGCCCGGAGCTGGCCCAGTGGCCGATGTCTGCGCAGAAACCGATGTTTTCATGGCGGCCTTCGATGGCTTTCCAGATCTTGTCGGGATTCCACAGCGCGGTCGGCTTGGGGTGATTGTGGAAACAGACCTTGATATCATATTCCTTGGCGAGCTTCTCCAGTGTGTCGAGTGCATCGAGCGACTCGGTGCTGACTCCGTAAAGGCCTAACTTTTTGGCGAGCTCGAAGGTTTTTCTCGCTTCCTTCTCGTCTTTGGAAATTCCGGTGACGCCGAAGTTCACTGCGGAAATGCCGTTTTTCTTCAAGTGATCGATGACCTTCTGCAATTTGTCATCGGCAAGATCGGGGCCGAATTTCTCATCGCCGAGGTCACCGCCGATTTTTTGTCCTGGAAACACCTCCACATTCGCGCCGGCCGAGGCGGCCATTTCGATGGCTTGGAAAAGGGTGAACTCCTTGAACGACCAGCATTGCACGGCGATCGCAAATCCGGCGGAGGTCAGCGCAGGCTGCGGAATCGGAGCCGCCTTGGAGCGGAGTGCCAAAAGAGCGGATGCGGCGGGGATCATGGTGAGGAGGGAGCGGCGTTTCATGGCGATGTGTGGAACTGTGGATGGATTTTCAGAGGGGATCAACCCTTCAAACGGGCGATCCTGTCCCGGAACGCCTGCCGCTTGCCGGATCTTTCGGGCAAGTCGCTCCCGCATTCACGGACGGGCTTTGTGAAAAGGAAGGCGGTCTTCATGTTTTCTAAAGGTCTCGACGCGTAGGTTGCCCCAGGTTCCTTCATGAAATCGCCACGCCGTCTCCCATTTTCCGCCATGCTCGCCCTCGGCCTGGCATCCTGTGCCATCCCATCCGGGAAGCCATTTCCCGACATGCCTCTCCCGGCGACCTGGAAAAATGCGGGAGCTTTTCCCGTGGCCGCACCCAGCCGCGACCTCGCCCGTTGGTGGGGGCGTTTCAATGATCCCGTCCTCAACCGCATCATCTCCGGAGCGCTTGCAGGAAATCCCGACCTCGCCGCCACGAGCGCCCGCGTCCGCGAGTCGAGGGCACGACGCGATGCTGCATTTTCGACGCTGTTTCCCACTCTCACCGGCGGCGCATCATCCGCATCCCGCAGCAGTCGCTTCGATCGCGGAGGCGCATCATCCGGCACGTCCTACTCCGCCGGGCTCGATGCTTCGTGGGAGGTGGATTTGTTTGGCAGAAACCGCAGTTCCATCCAAGCCGCCGCCGCCAATCTCGGAGCCGCAGAGGAAAACCTCCACTCGGCCCACGCCGCGCTCGCGGCCGAAATCGCCTCCACCTACACAAATCTTCGCACCAATGAGGCCCGCCTTGATGTGTTGAAAAAAAACCTCACCACCCGCGAAGAGACGGCCCAACTCGCCACCTGGCGCCAACAATCCGGTGAAGCGGATTCGCTCGAATCCAGCCAAGCCCAAAGCAGCCTTGAATCCGCCCGCGCCGCCATGCCATCGCTGCTTCAGGCGATCAGCGAAGGTCGCAACCAACTCGCACTTCTATCAGGAAAAAATCCCGGCAGCCTCGATGGCGCACTTTCATCCAACAGCAAAGGCATCCCCGATCCACCCACCAGCCTCGCCATCGGCATCCCGGCGGATGCCCTCCGCCAACGTCCCGACGTGCGCGTCGCGGGCTATCAAGTCCTCGCCGCCGCCGCCAACACCCGCGCCGCGGATGCGGAGCGCTACCCCTCACTCAACCTCACCGGATCGCTCAGCCTCAACACCGCCAACGCCAGCCGCCTGCTTGATCCGGAAACCACCGCCGCCAATCTCATCGCGGGCATCACCTCGCCCATTTTCGATGCAGCCCGCATCCGCGCCAACATCGAGGCCGCATCCGCCGTCGAGGAACAAGCCATCCAAAATTACCGCAGCGTGGTCCTCACCGCCTTGACCGAAACCGAGAACGCGCTCGTCGCCTGCCGCCGCTCCGCCGAACGCCTCGCATCGTTGGAAAAAGCCACCCGCCTCGCCCGCGAGGCCGACCAACTTGCCCGCCAGCGCTACGAGGCCGGTGAAATCGATTTCCTCTCCGTCCTCGATTCCCAGCGCACGCTGCTCGGGCTTGAGGACAATCTCCTTTCCACCCGCACCGATCGCACCACCGCCTACATCCGCCTCTATCAGGCACTCGGCGGCGGTTGGTGAAATGATATCATTTTCTTCCATCAGATATGTCGCAATCATCCTCCAACGAAGACCTCGCCCGCATCATTGAACGCGGTGCTTCCCGGCCCATCCGGAAATGGCTCATCATCCTCGTCATCGCCGCACTCATCGGTGCTGGCATTTGGTACTACGTTTCCAGTAAAAACAACTCCGGCCCCGCCACGCTTGAATTCGTGACCCAACCCGTCAAACGCGGCCGCATCGCCCTCATCGTCACTGCCGCCGGCAATCTTGCCCCCACCAACCAGGTCGTCATCGGCAGCGAACTTTCCGGCACCGCCGAGGAAGTCTATGTGGACACCAACGATGAGGTCAAAAAAGGCCAGCCGCTCGCCAAGCTGGACACCTCCAAGCTGCTCCAGCAAACCGACCGCAGCCGCGCCTCCCTGCTTGCTGCCAAGGCAAAGGTCAGCCAGGCGGAAGCCACGCTCGCCGAAAGCAAGGCCGCACTTTCCCGCCAGGAAGAACTGTTAGAGCTCAGCGGCGGCAAAACCCCCTCCCGCGCCACCATGGAAACCTCGCGCGCCACCGTCGCCCGCGCCCAGGCCGACCTCGAAAGCGCCCAGGCCTCTGTCGTCGGCGCGGAAGCCGAAGTCGGCGCCTTTGAACGCGACCTTGAAAGAGGCATCATCCGCTCCCCCGTTGATGGCATGGTGCTCGCACGTTCCATTGAAGTCGGCCAAACCGTCGCCGCCTCTTTCACCGCGCCCACGCTGTTCACCATCGCCGAGGACCTGAAAAAAATGGAACTGCAAGTCTCTGTTTCCGAAGCGGACATCGGCCGCGTCGCCGTTGGCCAAACCGCATCCTTCAGTGTCGATGCATGGCCATCCCGCACTTATACTGCTACTGTCACCAAGGTGGCATTCGGCGCTGCGAACAGCGGCACATCCACTGCCACCAACAACACCGCCGCCACCACCGGCGTGGTCAATTACAGCACCGAACTCCAAGTCGCCAATGACGACCTCACCCTGCGCCCCGGCATGACCGCCACCGTGGATATCGCCATCGTGGATAAAAAAGATATCATTGTGGTGCCAAACTCCGCCCTTCGATTCGATCCCGAAGCGGCCGCTGCGATTGGCAAGCCGGATGATACCAAACGCACCCTCGTGCAAAGCCTCTCTCCCGGCGGTGGCAGGCGCTGGCGCGGCGCACCTCCTCCCAAGGCAGGCTCCACCAACTCCGAACCGCGCGTTTGGACCTTGCGAGATGGCCAACCGGAGGAAATCAAAATCCAACCCGGCATCACCGATGGCCGTGTGACTGAAATACTCGGTGACTCGGTTCCGGAAAACACACCCATCATCGTCAGCATCAAGCCCCCTCCTACCGAATGATCGCTGAAACGCTCATCGAACTCCGCGGGCTCACCAAAACCTACGGCTCCGGAGATGCCAAATTCAAGGCACTCTGCGGTGTGGACCTCTCCATCCGCCGTGGTGAGTTCGTCGCCGTGATGGGTCCAAGCGGATCGGGAAAATCGACGCTGATGAATCTGTTAGGTTGTCTCGATAGCCCCAGCTCCGGCTCCTATCATTTCAAAGGCATCCAGGTGGAGTCGTTGAACAAGGACCAACGTTCACTCATACGCCGTCATGCTCTCGGTTTCATCTTCCAAGGCTTCAATCTGCTTGCCCGGACCTCCGCGCTTGAGAACGTGGAACTCCCGCTTCTCTACCGCGGATACTCCCGCAAACAACGCCACCAAATGGCACGCGATGCCCTCGCCAGCGTGGGCCTGCCCGACAAGGAACGCAACACCCCGGCCGAACTCTCCGGCGGCCAGCAACAACGCGTGGCCATCGCCCGCGCCATCGTCACCCAACCGGACACGCTTTTCGCAGACGAACCCACAGGCAACCTCGATTCCAAAACCACCCGCGAGATCATGGAACTCCTCACCCGCCTCAACAGCGAGCGCGGCATCTCCATCATCATGGTCACCCACGAAGACGAAGTCGCCGCCTACGCCAAACGCATCATCCACGTCCGCGACGGCCTGATTTCCAAAGATACATCATCGCACACATAACTCGAAATGCTCCTCAACGCCCTGCTCATCGCCATCCGTGAAATCCGGCGCAATCTCACCCGATCCTTCCTCACCGTGGTAGGGATCGTCATCGGTGTGGCGGCGGTGGTCACCATGGTCACTCTTGGCCGCGGTGCGACGGAAACGGTCAAAGGCCAGATCTCCAAAATGGGTAGCAACCTGCTCATCCTCCGCCCCGGCCAAGGCTGGGGCTCATGGGGCGCGCCGCAGTTCACAGAGGCCGATGTCCATGCCGTCCGCGACCAGGTCCCCGGCATCCGGGCCATCGCTCCTTTCATCACCACCAATGTCTCA
>JALOTR010000152.1 GCA_025457805.1 Akkermansiaceae bacterium
CTGCTGAGCAGCGACTGCCTTTCCTTCAGGGTTCCACCAACAGCGGAGAGCTAGTTAGCTCTCCAATGACGAACCTTTCCTAAACTACTTATTACATTTTACATAATAATCGTTAAACCAAACTACTTATCACGCGTTTAAAAGGAAACACAACAAGCAAAAGTTACCCGAGGATTCACACGTAATTGCACTCCAGTCGACTCAGGCTACTCACAGAATGGGCTTATATAATTAGTCATCAGTCGACCGAGTCGAATTTCTGAATGCATCCTAGCAATCTGACGATTACAGTATGCAAGGTGCTTGATACACTGTGTAAATAAGTAAATTAGTAAAACTACGATTGACTGAAGAGATCTCAAATCTGCGGAATTACTGTGACGGCCGATCCCAATGCTGCTGTAATACCGCAACGTTCGTTCCCAAAAACGTCACTACTGCGGTAATTAGTAAAAACTTGTCCCCAATACTGTGGGTATACCGTGATCGTAGTATTCCACAGTAACACCGCTGTCTCCATTCCGGTCCTGCCGAATGACACGGACGACGGTTTTCCGGGTCCGCTCTCGATTGTCTCCGCAAGCCAACCGCAATCCGGGAGCGCCACCATCCAAGGCAGCTCGATTCTCTACACTCCGGCCAACGGATTCCTCGGCAATGACCAGTTCATCTACACCATCACCGATGGCGAGGATACTTCCACCGCCACCGTCCGCGTGAGCGTCTTCTTCAGCGATGGCGACCGATGGTATCCCTTCAATCAAACCGAAGGCACCATCACCTACGAAGCCGGCGGCGGTTCGCCCGCCACTTTGAGAAACTTCTCCAATCCGGCCGCAGCATGGGTCGCAGGTCGTTTCGGGCGTGGGCTTTCATTCGACAATGTGGACGACTCTGTTTCCATCGATGGCTTCCCCGGCATCCAGGGCACCGCAGCCCGGACCTGCGCCGCATGGATCAAAACCACCGCATCCGGCGGCAACAAACCCTTCATCGCCTGGGGACCTAACAGCGCGGGTGCCAAGTGGACCTTCCTCATGAACACCGTCGGCCAGATCCGTTTGGAAATCGGGACTGGCTTCGTTGTCGGCACGACTGCGGTGAACAATGGGCAATGGCATCACGTCGCCTGCACCTTCGCCAATGACGGCAGCCCCAACGCCACCGATATCAAACTCTACGTCAACGGAGTTCTCGAAGCCGTCTCCAGTTCTTCCTCCTTCGCGCTCAACACCGGCGATGCGGGGGATGTGAGGATTGGATCGGACATCCAGAACCGCTTCTGGAATGGTGAAATCGATGAGGTCCGCATCCTTCCCCGCGCGCTCGCACCATCGGAAATCGCCACGATCGCCCAATCCTCGCCCGCCCAAGACCCATCCGCCGCCGCATGGTGGAAACGCCATTTCGGAAATGCCGCCATCAACTGGAATGCCGATGCGGACAATGACCGCTTTTCCAATTTTGCCGAATACGCCTTCGGCGGACGGCCCAATCTGCCGGATGCTTCCTCCGTTTTCAGCAGCGGTGGGATCAGTGACGGAGCCTTCCGCCTCGAGCACCTCCGACTGAAAAGCGGAACCTCCGCCCTCACCTATCAACTCCGCCATTCTGGCGAGCTTGAGAGTTGGCAGAATCATCCGGCCACCCCGTCCTCCGTCCTGCCCGCCACCGATCCAGCCTATGAACGGGTGATCTATCAAATTACGCCCGGCCCCGGCGCGGAGTTCTTCCACCTTCGCGCCCAACAGCCATGATCCGCGCGATCCTATTCGGCCTGCTGCTTGTGCCGCTCGCCGCGCAGACCGTGCCCAAGCCGCTTTTCATCGATCCCCACTACCACGGTTCCTGCGATCCCGAAGCGGTCTGGAACCCGGAACGTGGCGAGGCATCGATCACGGATGGACAACTCGTCTGCGATCGAGATGCTCCGGTGAAACCCTGAATCGTGATCTCATGAAAACCCTTCTCATCATTTTCTCCCTCACCGTGACCGCCTTTGCGGAGCTTCCCAACATCCTCTGGATCACCAGCGAGGACAACGCCGCCCACTGGCTTGGATGTTATGGAAACCAACAGGCGTCCACCCCGCGCCTCGACCAACTTGCCGCCGGTGGCATCCGCTTCACCCGCGCCTACTCGAATGCCCCGGTCTGCGCTGTTGCCCGCTCGACCATTCTCAACGGTGCCTACGCCATCAGCATGGGCACCCAGCACATGCGCAGCCGCCACCCGATTCCCGCATCATTCCGCTCCTATGTTTCCCACCTTCGTGAAATCGGCTACTATTGCACCAACAACTCGAAGACCGACTATAACTTCAAAGGCAATGATGCTGCGATCTGGGACGAGTGCTCCGGCAAGGCGCACTATCGCAAACGCCCGAAAGACAAGCCTTTCATGGCGGTCTTCAATCTAACAGTCACGCACGAGAGCAATCTCTTTCCACGGCAAGTGGTCCGGAATCGCAAGAAGGGCATCATCCCGGAAACACCCCGCATCGCCCCGGCCGATATCACACTCCCGCCCAGCCAGCCGGATCTTCCGGAAATGCGCTCGGATGCCGCGATCTATCATGACTGCATCACCGCCATGGACCGGCAGGTGGGGAAGTTGCTCGATGAACTTGATAAACAGGGCCTCGCCGACAATACCATCATCTTTTATTATTCCGATCACGGTGGCGCAATGGCCCGTGGCAAGCGCTATCTGGAGGACAGCGGCGTGCGCATTCCGATGATCGTTCATTTGCCGGAAAAATGGCGTCACCTCTCGCCCTTCGCACCCGGCTCGGTCGCCGATGAGCCGCTTGCCTTTGTGGATCTCGCGCCCACCGTTTTGTCGCTCGCAGGCAAAGCCACGCCAGCCTCCATGCAAGGCCGCGCGTTTCTTGGCAAACACCGCGCCGCACCCCGCGAGTTTGAGATTCTTTTTGGCGACCGCTTCGACGAAAATCCAGGGATGCGCCGCGCCATCACCGATGGTGATTTTAAATACATCCGTTGCTTCAGCCCGAATCAACCCGGCGCGCCCTACAGCAGTTATGCCATGGGGCAGCCATCATGGAAGGCATGGAAAGACGCGGCTGCCGGGGGCAAACTCAAGGGATATCATCTTCATCTCTGGCAGGCACCGCAGCCGGTTGAGCAGTTGTTCGACCTCAGATCCGACCCATGGGAAATCCATAACCTCGCCACCAAACCCGAACTCGCCCAGCGCTTGATCGCGATGCGTGGGAAGCTCCGTGAAATCATGATCAACACCCGCGACACCAGTTTGGTTCCCGAGGAGATGTGGAAAGAAGTGGCGGCGAATGGGACGATCCATCACTATGTGGCCGAAGCCGGGAAGGATCACGCGGCCTGGGTGGATCTTGCGTTCATGGCCACGTCCGGTTCCGTCACGCCGGATTTGGAAGCCGCCTTTGAATCCACTTCCCCGGTCGCCCGCTACTGGGCGGCATCCGCGTGTTTGTTCCATCCCAACAAGGCGGCGAACCTCGCGGATAAACTTGGGAAACTCGCGGAGGATTCCTCACCGGTCGTGCGCGGCCGGGCAGCGGAAGCGCTGTCGGTAATTCGAAACTAACAGGGTAAACGATTCAATTCTTGTTTCTCCAGAAGGCCTCCGCCGGCACGGGAGCAGCCTCCTTGCCCTCCACCGCCCAGCGCAATTCCGGAGCGGGCGAGTTTTCCTTGATGGCTGCGGATAGAAACAACGGATGGAACCCGGCGGCCAACTTGACCGTGCCGCTGCCATCGCCTCGATCGGTGTCGAGCACGGTGGCCTCATGAAGTTTCAAAATCGCCCGGCAGCCATCCGGGAGGGAAAATGTATAACTTCCTTCGTTGGCAACTTTCAACCAGCCGCTGAAGATGAGCCCGTGTGCCGTGCGGATCGCGGGCTCCGCCACCTGAGGTGCTGCTACCATGATGCGCGATTCCTGTTTGGCAGCAAATGATGCGACCGGCCAAGGCACGGCGCGGGGGATCACCTGCATTTCAAGTCCCGGCACGGTCGCGGATGATGGCACCACGGCGGGGATGGCGAGGTTGTCCATATAAATACGCGGTGCGGTGGAGTTCGGTCGGCGGATTTGCAATACACGGTCTTTGAACCTTTTTTGCAGATCGCTCATGGAGCTTGCGAGGTTGCGGCGCTGGCCGGGATCTTTCACGACATCATAGATTTCAAAATCGTCGCCGTGGGATTGGATGTTCTGGCGCACGCCCACAAAGTCGCCAGCGCGCAGCATTTGCATCTGGCGTCGCGGTTGGCCACGGCGCGATGGTTGGAAATCCTCAAGATTCGGTGTGGCGGATTTGTTGGAGTATTCGACATAGATGGTGGACGCACTCCGGTTTCCGCGAGCGGTGAGTTCCGGCAGCAGGGAAACGCCATCGCTTCGCGCTGGAGCGGGAAGTCCGGCCATCTCGCAAAACGTCGGCATCCAGTCATGAAACTGGCTGGCCTGCGAGCTGGTCTTTCCTGCCGGGATCGTCCCCGGCCAGTAAGTGATCGCACCCACTCGCACACCGCCTTCGTAACAATCCCGCTTGATGCCATCAAAGGGGCCGTATCCACGGAAGAACCCGGGGTCGAAGCCGCGCGGGTAGCCGTTTGCATCGCGTCCCCTCAGATAGGACTCCTTGGAGGGACCATTATCGGAAGTGAAAACAACGAGCGTGTTTTTCTCCAACCCGAGATCGCGCAGGGTGATCACAAGATCGTGCACGCAATCATCGATGCGCCGCACCATCGTCGCATAGCGCTTCGCCGTATCCGGCCATGGGCGGCGTGCTCCGCGTTCCGGATCGTTCCAAGTGGCGTCCTGATGCTCGGGATACAGCCACGAATCGGGCTTGCCGATTGCGGTGTTGATCATCTTCCCGGGCGTGCCCAACCACTGCAAGCCGCCCTTCACGCCATAACCTTCCGGAAACGCACACGAGGGTGCCTGAGTCTTTGCATGCGGTGTATCATAGGCCAAATATAAAAAGAACGGCTTTTCCTTCTGCTTCGCATGATGATCGATGATGAATCGCTTCGCTCGTGCCGTGAAGAGATCGGTGGTATAACACTTGTCATAGTCCGCGCCTACCTCCTCTTTGCCATCGTGGAGTTTCTTTTTGTCCTCCTTCGGATAATGCAGGTGCCCCGCGCCGTGGCTGATGTATCCGAAGTATTCATCGAACCCACGGTTGAGCGGATGGGCTGGCATTTCCTTGCCACCCTGAAGTCCCCACTTGCCGATGCAGGCGCTGCGATATCCCGCTTCCTTGAGCACGCTTGCAAGGGTGTGTTGATCCTCAAGCGCCTTGTCGAACTGGTTGTCCCGCACGTTGGCATGCCCTTGGTGCACCCCGAGCAGAAGCGAGGCCCTCGCCGGCGCGCACACCGGCGCTCCGGTGTAGTGGTGACGCAGTTGCATCCCCCCGGCTGCGATCGCATCAAGCCGCGGTGTCGCTGCCATTTCCACCTTCGGCGTCCTTCCTCCATCACCCTCATTTTGGAAATACACCCCAAGGTCCCCATAGCCCAAATCGTCGCAAAGAATCAAAACGATGTTGGGCTTTATTGCTTCCTCTGAATGGACTGGCGCGATCGGAAGAAGCAGGCAGATGAGGTTCAGGAATTTCGGGAAATGGGTGACAAGTCGGAAGTGCATGGATTCAAGGGAAGGCGCGATGGGTTGCGGGGGCGGCCGCACGGTTTCCAATAGCCGGATGCCGCAGGCGGTGACGCAAAATCGCAGTTGGCACGGCCGCGCAAGAAGGGATTTTCACCATTGATGGAAATCGATGGTTACCGGACACCGCGGAAGTCTATTGAATGGTGAGACATGAACGACCCGCATCCGGAATCCGATGAATCCTCGCCTCATGACAGCGAGATCATGCGACTGCTGACGTCGCATCAGGGGATGCTTTACGCCTTCATTCTCTCAATCCACCCGAACCGGGTTGCCGCCCAGGACATCCTTCAGGAAACCAACATGGTGATCTGGAAAAAGCGGGCGCTCTTCGAACCTGGCACGAATTTCAAGGCATGGTCATTCCGGTTCGCCCACTTCCAGACACTTGCCCATCTCAAACGGGTGAAAAACCGCGAATGGATGGTTTTCAGCGAAAAATTGATGGAGTCCATGAGCGAGGAAGCCTGTGAGGCGCTCGACGACTTTGACCAACGCAGCGGAGCCTTGAAGAACTGCCTCGCGAAACTTTCCCCTACGGATCAGGACCTCATCCGTTCCCACTATCAGTCCGGACTTCCCCTGGCAGAACTCGGTGGCCGTCTCGGACGCACCAGAGCCGCCATCAAACAGGCTCTTCTCCGCGTCCGCCGCAACCTCCGGACCTGCATCGAACGGCAACTGCGGGCCGACGAAGGACCCATTTCCGATTTCACCTCCTGACTCCAAATGAGCCACACGCCCCAAATCGACAGGGAACTTGCCGACCTGATCAACCGCTGGCAACTCGGCGATCTGGACGAGGACGCCCGCATCCGTCTCACCGCGCGGCTCGAAGATGAACCCGATGCCCGCCGCGCCTTCATTGATGCCGCAAAACTTGAGGCCATGCTGCACATCGAGTTTCCCGACTCGGTGGTGCATATTCCACGCCAGCGGGTGGCTTGGTTCCGCCAGCCATCGGTGTGGCTCGCCGCCGCCGCCGCCCTCGTCATGTTCGGTGGGATCGCATCCATGATGCGCAATGCGGGTCCGGTTCCCGAGAGTCCGAATCAGACTGCGGAAACCTCCCAGCCCGGGGAACGCAGCCAGGGAACCCAGTTCATCGA
>JALOTR010000153.1 GCA_025457805.1 Akkermansiaceae bacterium
CGTGGGGCCCTTCGTGGTGGATCACTGGCAATACGTCTTCGGCAAGGAAACTCCGCGGGCCAATCGCAATCAATCCGCCGGCATCGATGTCAGCCCCGCAGTCCGCGATTTCCTCAATCTCCGCAGCGGCCAACAGGTCGAATGGCGCTTCGTCGAAGACCACCAGGTGCCCCGCGGCCCTTGGCGCGATTGGACCGGCGGGGCGGGCGACCTCGATCTGCCGGAACCTTGACTCTTTTCACCCACACTCTCCCTGACAACTGCTGTTCCACACCCAACCCCTGATACTCCACACCCGAGTTCACTGAAATAACACATCACCCTTTCTGAGGCATCGTTGTCCCGATGATGCCTCAGGCGGCCCGGATCGGGGTTCTGTCCCGAATCGGCATGGCCAACGCGAAATAATCCCCGCTGCGACCCTGCCCTTGCCCGAACCGGGCCGCTCGTCCCTCAAAAGAAGTCCCGCTTTTGAGATGCCCGGACGGATCGGTGCCCATCCACACCCACCCTTACAACCAGCCATGAAAACCACCCTTAGGGCGGCTGCTTCCGCAGTCGTCGTTGCCACCTGTGTCTGCGCCTCCCATGTGATGGCTCAAACCAGTCCGTCGATCCCTGTTGGATCACTCACCGCGTTCCCGACCGTTGTCCAGACCGGAACCAAGCCCACGCTCACCTGGAGCATCAGCTATCCATCCATCGTCCAGAACTTTGTGACGATCACCAATCCGGCCACTGTGACGCCCAAGGTGAACCTCGTCTGCGATGTTCGCATCCTCGGCCTCGGCGTGACCTCGTTCTCGAACGGCCAGATCACCTACTACCGCACCCGTGCCCAGTGGCGATATAACAACTCCACTAGCTGGGCCAACATCTACGATGGAGTGCAGACCAATACCATCGTGCAGACGCAGGGCATTGTGAGGAGCAACATCGCCGTCACCAAGGACCGGCCGATGAACTTCGCCGGCCAGTTCATGAACGGCTCCACGTGGCAGACGCTCTACACCTCGCTCAGCGGTGATAACGTGCGGACACTGAAGAGCGGTGACACACCGCCTTCGAATATTCCGGATTACGATGCTCCCTCGCTGGAGAGTTTCCTCAGACCCTACCTGGATTCCAGCGGCAAGGTCCGCATCGGCCCCATGGACGTCATCGTCTTCATGGAACTCACCCACACGGACAAGAACAACATTGGTTACGACCTTCAGGACTGCGTGATGCTGATCACCTTCCGCGTGCCATAACGTTGCCATCCATTCCAACTCATCATTTCATCATGAAAACCACTTTGCCATTATTTGCCGCTGCGGCCGTTTCGCTTTCTTCCGTGACGGCATCGGAAAAACTCCCCATGCGGGATGCAGCCACCCACGAGGAACTCTCCCTTGCTCTGCGCCACGCGGATCAGAACGATCCGATGAAGGAGTTCAAGAAACACGAGGGCGAGGATCCGTCGGTCGTCAATCGTCCCAAGGACCTGCTCAGCGAGTCGGACATCATTTCCTTCAATGGAATGGCCACCTTGGTTCCCAAGCGTGCGATCCTCCAGACACCCAAGAATCTAACAGACCGCATCAAGCTGGCACCCGGAGTGCAAATCGTCAGTTGGCTGGATTTCTATACCGCCAACCGCGGATGGATCACGACCGTTGAAGTGAGCCGCGTGCAGGCGGAGGGCAACAAACCCCTGGCTGAAGAAACTCATGAGCACATGAGCAAATCCACCAATCTGATCGTCGCCACCTACCAGGGAGGCCCGATCTCGGTGCTTCCGCTCAAGCAGCCCGAAGCTGCCGAGGGGGATCCCGCCAAAACCGCAAGCGCCACCACCCCAACCAAGCCCTGAGCCATGAACCGCACCTTCATTCGTTCGTTCATCATGCTGGCTGGCATGACCGCATGGGCAGGAGCCCAGACAGTGGTGAGTTATACCAATTTCATCCGCCAGACGCAGTATCCCAGCGAGGTGATCTGGGATATGTCCGTCACTCCTACCGGCTCTGACCTTTCAGCGCTTGCCATCAACCCGGGTGGAGCCCGCTTCGATCTCTGGACCGTGAGGAACACACCGCTCACCAACTATCTGTTATCGACCGCCTATGTGGGAGCTTATGTGCCGATGGGCACCATCGCCATCCGCTCGCAAGACCCTTACTCCACCATTCCACGCACCCGCGCCGACCGTCCGTTTTTTGTGGACATCACCCTGAGCGGCCTGCTTGCCGGTGAGGATGATCCGGAAGCGTCCAAGAGCGTCCTGCTCCTGCGCCACGTGCAATCTTACGGAGTGGGAGGGAACGGCATCAACCTGGATCGCACCCAGGCCACACTGCTCAGCCAATCCACACTCTATCAGAACGGCTCCCGCACACTCACCTATGCGCTCACGTCCATTCCGGGCGCGGATCGCTCGAAAGTCCGCGGTGAGGAACGTTTCTCCATCTTCTCGGTGGAGGATTATCAGGCACCATCCTCGCAGATTGCTTCCCGGTTCATCCAGATCTGGCCCGTGGCCTCCGGATCCATCTCCGGAATCGCCGCAGATGCAATGATCCGCAACGCGCTGCCCCAGGTGACGTTCACGATGACGGATCTCTACCCGGAATCGACCACCTATGCCCAGGTTTACAAAGGCAATCCCGTGCTCGGCACCGAAGGCACCGTGGTGCCCGGATCCGTGCTCGTCATCTCGGACTCCGTTCCACAAAACCGCACCCTTGTCGTAGGAGACTATGATGCCGTGGTGAATTCGGACGGCCGCTGGACCATGGAGATCCTCACCCGGACGACCTTCGGCTTGGATCGCCTGGCATTCGTCAGCTTCAATGTGGACCGCACGATGATCGTGAATGGTTCTTTCACCACGATCGAATGATCGATTCCAGCATCAAGGATTCTTCAACTCTTCCAACAGCTCCTTCCGGTAATTGTCATTCCGATAGATCAGGGAGAATCGGGCATCCTTGGATTTTCGCAGAAGGTCCTCCACCTCGGTGAAGGCAAGAAGCAGAAACAGACCTTTCACGGGTTCCCTATGAAACGATTGCGTCCTCGTCACGAATTGATCCTCCACCGACCTTTGTTGTTGGTTGGCGAGGAGCGTGCCGTGTTCGGTCGTCACTTGTTTCCGGAGATCCTCGAAACGCGATTCCATCAGGTCCGCGGAGGCCTCGGCATCGAAGTAATGAACGGTGAGTTCAAACAGCCGCCCGCCGAGGTAGCGGCCTTCCAGCGCTCCGGCCTTGGTCTCGGGGAGGAATCCCTTGCGGGGCTCGATGCGAAGTATCCGCAATCCGGGTTGATCCCCGGGAAGCGAGATGTTAAGGTCCAGCGAATGTCGGGATGCCCAAGCAATCAACTTTTCCGGAGAATCTCCCCAACGCAGCCCGAAAGGCGGCTGCAGGAGGGCCTGGGCCATGAGCTGCCCCCCGAAAAATGCCGTGAAAACGGCAATCCGGACCGCACTGTGAAACCAACCGCTCATGGCGGGAAGATGGCCGTTTTCTTGCGCCGCGGCAAGGCGGGAACATTCCGCCGGGGCATGGTGCTGGTGGAATCCATGCTCGCCCTTTCGATCCTCACGGTGCTCGGTCTGGTCCTGCTCAAGCTTTCCCTCAATATTCTCTCGCCCCGGCAGTGGATGTTGCAGCAGACCCTGACGGATGCCTATCTCACCTACGAACGGGCCTATGCGGAGCGGATTCCTTTCGACAGCCTCCTCGCCAACAATTCGCCTTGGCCGGTGTTTCCCAATACCAGCGTCATCAGCGTGGAAATCGGCCGGCTTCCCGGCGGAACGCCGGTGTTGGGGACCGTGACCCGCACCCGTATGGCGGATCCTTTGAATTATCCGATTGATGGGGGCTCCGGCACGGTGGCCACGAATCCTGCGGCCATGAAAACATGGGAAGTCCAAAGCATCATGACTTACACCGTTGGCAGGCGGACTTACTCCAAATCCCGAACCGTCATTCGCTCACAATGAGGTGCCCATCCCCCATTCCCCGCAAGGTGCGCAAGGCCTTTACTTTGCTGGAACTGAGCATCGCCCTGATGATGGGCATGGTCACCGGCTCGATGGTGCTCGCCCTGTTCAACCAGCAGCTTGCCTTTCTCAGGATCTACCGGGCACAGAGTTTCCTCGGCGAGGAAGCGCCGTTGATTTGCACCTACGTCAGCAAGCTGGTGGGCGAGGCAGATCGCTTCCGGCTTCATGATTCGGTGGCGGATGCCACCACCGGAGCCAATCCGCGGCTTACCGCCTCGCCTGTAATCGTGCTCAACTACCGCCAGCCGGACGGCACCATGCGTGCCTCCATTATGGCATTTGAAAACCGCGGCAGCGGCCTTGCCCTGAATTATTATATCGTCCCCACCACCGGCACCCTGGGCAGTCCGCAATGGACCATTTCCAGGCGACCGGCGAACGTCCAGTTCTCCGTGGAACAGGGCGTCCTCCGCATGACCATCACGGGTCCGGCCGGTGAGCAAATCATCTACTCGGGAACCATGCAGCAATGAAGACATCACGCCCAAGAACCGGCAAATCCGGATTTGTTTCCTACCTGCTCGTCCTCTCGACGGGCACCATCCTCACCTTGCTCACGATCTACACCTATCGCCGGGCCTCCGTGGCCCATCAGGTGCAGTCCAGTTCGCAACTCCGCATGGACTACAGTGAAAAAGAGGACGCCATCCTCCGGGGCATCGTGGCCATCACTCCGAACCGGGCAATCCGGGCAATGCAAAGTGGCTCCTCCACGACCACCGTGGCAGCCCCATTGCAATGGCAGAGCATTTTCACCGAGGCGATGGAACTCGCGAATGCCAGGACCTCGATCCCCACCAATGTGAGGACCAGTCTCAACCTCACGGCGACGACAAGCGGCAACAGTGGGGATTCGACGCTTACCGATCCCACCCGGATCTTCAGAACGGTTAGAATTTCATCCCAAGCCAATCCCGGAACCGGCTTGATCACTTCCGGAACGGTCGGGGACTCGTCTGTCATCACCAACACCCTCGCCGGTTTCCCGCCCGTGCTGCGCACCGCCAGCACGGCCATCACCTCTGCTACCGCCGGGGATGCGATCTACCCGCTCATCGCCAATGAAAAGCGCGCCGTGGGAGTCGCCGCCGGGGCTTCGCCGAATTTCAACCTGCTCACCTATCCCAGAATCAACTTCGGCTACGCAAGGCCCGGGGATCCTTTCGTGGCGAAACGCAATTGGTGGGCATTCTCCATGAACGTGGCGGATCACGATGGCACCCAGACCAAGCTCTCGCGCCCCGCCCGTGACTTCGTGCTCTCGATTTATGAAGTCCCATCCCAACTCGCCATTTCCGCATCCGCCTTCATGAATTTCGGCCAGTTCGGCTCTGGCGATGCATGGCAGAACGTCACCATCGATGGCGGCGTGTTCGCCGGCCGCGCCCAGGTGGTGGGGGATACCGCGCTTTCCGCGCTTTCGAGTCGTCGCGGCATGACTCTTTCGGGAGATGCTTCGATTGGCGGGCAGAGCTTCGCCAACAATCCCTTCAGCCCCGGGGTGAGGGAATCTTTCCAAATGACCCAAGGAGAATTCTTCCCGGTTTCCCTCGCATCCGAAAGCGGAAGGGTCGCCTTCGTGCCCATCAACCGCGGGGCGGATTTCTTTGATCGCTTTTCCCATGCCACCGAGACCGGCACCTTGTCGCCCACCACCTGGAACAACTATACCATCGGTGCCTTGCAGTGCGCCATGCGCCTCGACATCGTCCAGGTGAGAAGCGCCACCAACAAAACCCCCACCGCACTTCGCTTCAGTTATCTCGGCACGGGAACCACCGGCCGCCAGACTTATGTGGAGCCCTTGGAAACAGGTATCAACTCCGCACTCCCGCCCGGCTATACCAAGGTGTGCGATGAAAACCAAACCTTCAACTTCGGTTCCTCCGTGGTGGACATCGCTTATGGCATCAATGGCAGGTTTTTCTTCCAGACTGGCATCACCGGCTCTGTGACCTTCAACAACGCGCGCTTTGGCGACCCCAACGTCGGTATTTTCAAAGCCGGTTTCTCCCGCCCCAGCGCACCCTACCGAATCAGCCAACTCGCCTCCGGGAAAATCTGTGTCTCGGTCTTCCCGGAGCGCATGGCAGCATTCCTGGCGCTCATCGGTGCGGCAAACACCACCATCAACAATTCGATCGCCGTCAATGTGGATTACACCACCGCGACGGGAAGTGTCTGGCTCACCAAACCGGCGATTCCCTGTCTGGAGTCCGAGTATGGCGTCATCCTCAAGGAATGCTCCAATCTCTCTTCCTTCACCAGAGGCTTCTCGCTTGTGACCAATCTCCGCACCTACATCGGCGATGATTTCAATACCACGCCCATCACGCCCGGAGGTACGAATTTCCCGCCCTGTTCGCTGTTTGCGCCGGAGAAACGCTACGGCGTGGAAATCGATCCCTTCGCCGTGAACATGAGCGGTCAAATCGGTTCACTCGCCAATGAGGCAGAAGCCAATCCCATCCGGCCGCTTGACTCCAAAAACATGAGTGGCGGCAACATCCAGTCCAGCCAGATCACGGTGAATCTCAAACCGATCGCCAGTCCTGCGGAGCTCCCGCCCGTGACCATGATGAACTGGCTCATCGTCCTGGAAGAACGCCGCCGGGAGTTCGTTGGAAACTGATCGGCCGCGGGAAGACGGAAGACGGAAGACGGAAGACGGAAGACGGAAGACGGAAGACGGAAGACGGAAGACGGAAGACGGAAGACGGAAGACGGAAGACGGAAGACGTCCACAATCTACAATCTACAATCTACAATCTACAATCCACCCTCACTCCGCCTGCGGCGAGATGGGGGTGAGCGGGAACTCCATGGGCTCCACACCGCGGAGCAGTTTCACGCGCACGGTCTCTCCGGGAATGAGATAGAAAAACGCATTCGCCGCATCCGCATAGTCGGTGATGGTGCGGGTTCCCACAGCGGTCAGCACATCGCCCGGCAGGATGCCGGCTTTGGCAGCGGGGGATTGGGGCAGGACGCGCACGATTTGGGGCGATTGGTTTTCCGCCCGCAGCGAAAGCCCCAACCAGCCGCGCACGAGTTGGCCGCCATTGGAAACATCCCTGCGGACGCGGTGCACGGCTTCCGCAGGGATCGCATAACCCACAGTGCCCGAGCCGGATGCCTGGAAAAGAATGGCTGCCACCCGGCCCGCGGAGTCGAGCAGGGGAGTGCCGGGAGGCGGCACGGTGCGATCGAAAGTCACACTCAGCAGGGCAAGTGGCAGGATTTTTCCGCCCACTTGTTTCACCCAGCCCGTGCTGCGGCATTTCACGGAGCCCGCAGGTCCCATTGCCTGAAGCGTGGCGCCAGCGCTGTTTCCGGCACTTTCCAGCCAGTCCATGGACTTGGGCGTCGGTTGACCGTCGATGCGGTAGAATCCAAGTCGCGAGACCGGATCATGGCCGATGATTTGGACGGGAACCACCTGACTGCCGACCCGCAGCGTGGGATTCCGGGCATCCGCCCCGCCGGCAATGACCGAGACGAGGGTGGAATCGCCCGGAAGCGGAACTGCCGTGGCATTCGTAGCACGACCTCCCGCCGTCGCTGGAAATACCATGTGCCAGCGTGGCGCGATGGCCGCAGGCTGAGCATGAAGACTTAAGACTGTGATGCAACAAAAGCATCCCACCATCCACCATGCCGCATGTCCCCGGCGCGGGCTTCCCAGAGCTTCCATGTCGGAATGACTGGAATTAGAACACCACCTCGCCCGCACTCCCTTGAGTCGAAGGACTCAGGTCCAACTGATCGAGTTGCTCGATCACCGGCGGTGGGTTGGTAGGAACCACTTGGTAGTTCACAGGGGAAGCAGGCGCATTCTCCACTTCCACATTCCGTGGCATCAGGAAAAACGCGACAGTCACCGCAGCGTAGGCCAAACCTGCCCCGTAAGCCCACTTGCTGGGAGCCACATCGGAGAACCAGGCGGAAACCCGGCTGCGGAATGCCGCCATCGGCGATTGCACCACGGCCTGCTCACGCTGGCGTTGATGGAATTCGCACAGAAAACCCTGCCAGTATCCTTCCTCAGGGCGCTCGTAGCGCTTGAGGGCAAGCAGGTTTTCAAGTTGTTCTACCGATGGCTTCACTGCGGTTGATATTTAGGAATTACAAAACATTGACCCCGGCGACAAGAAAAATTTTTTAAAATCTTTCATCCCAACTGTCCTGCAAAATGGACTGAAGCTGGAGATGCGCATAGTGGAGCCGCGAACGAACAGTGCCTTCCGAGGTATTGAGCACCTTGGCAATCTCCCCATGGGACATGCCTTGGATGTCGAACATCGTCACCACCATTCTATGGGGTTCAGACAGCTTTTGCATCGCTTCGTTCAATTTTATCTGAAGCTCGTTGAGATTGGTCCGCTGCTCCGGATTCGCCTCGTGGGTGGTATCGATCAAGGCCGGATCCTGCTGGACCGAGGATTCCAGGTCATTGAGGCTCAATCCCGTGCGGCGCTTGCGTTTCTTGAGGAAATTGAGCGTGAGATTCACCGCGATCTGATAGATCCAGGT
>JALOTR010000154.1 GCA_025457805.1 Akkermansiaceae bacterium
TTGAGCGCGCGCTTCATGCCGATGAGGGCGGCGACCGCGCGGCGGGATGAGGAACCGCGCACGGCACCGAGGCCGAAGACGGCCATGGCGCTGGAAAGAATGGCTCCATCCTTGCTGGCGCTGGTGAGCACAACCGAATGCCGCTGGTTTCCTCCAGTCCGATACCAGACCGGGGGGAAGGTGAAGATGCGGTTGTGAAACAAGGCGAAGATGACCGGTGGGAGTTTGTTGGCGGGATTGGTAACGCCGCAATGGTCGATCACCTCGTAGCGCAGGGTCTTGGCCCAGCATTTCATGGCCCAACCGGCAAGGGTGCCGATGATTTCGGATTTGCGGTCGCCGCGGACCTCGATGCTCTTGGAACTCGCGGAACTCACAGGAAACCGGCGGGATGGAGGGTATCGACGAGGTATTGCTGGCGTGACATCAATTCCTGATAGATTTCATGCGTCTCGGGATCGGGCTCGCAGCGCGAGTTGGCATCGCCCGCGACGAGGTAGCTCGCGATTTCCTCGAAGCCGAGTGATTCGCCGCATTGGTGGAAAAATCCCACGGCGGCCTGCATGGCAGCTCCCACGGCGGCTCCCTGGCGGCTGGAAACGGGGACCACCGGTGCGCCGAACACATCGGCCATGAGTTGGCGCATCACCGGGCTGAGCACGCCGGGGCCGAGCAGGCGGATTTCCGGTGGATCGAAGCCGAGTTCGCGCAGGCGACTCATGGCATAGCCGAGTCCCAGCGCCACGCCCTCGACAGCCGCGCGAGCCATGTGGGCGGGGGTGAAATTTTCCGCTGTCATGCCATGCAGCACGCCGCAGCCTTCCGGCAGACGGGGGATGGATTCCGCAGTGAAATAGGGCAGGAGCAACAAGCCTTCCGCGCCGGGCGAGACGCTGGCGGCCATGGCCTCGAATTGCTCGGCGGTCCAACCGTAGTGGCGGCGCAGCACTTCCGGGGCGACGGCGGCATTGGTGGTGGTGGCGAGGCCCAGCCACGAACCGGTGCTGTTGCAAAGCGGGGTGATTTCGCCCCGATAGTCGATGACCGGTGCGGCGCCGATGCCGGCGATGACTCCGGTGGCACCGAGTTCGACTGCGACAGTGCCATTGACCACGCAGCCAGCTGCCAGCGCAGCCAGCATGGGCGAGGCGCTGCCGGCACCCACTTGGACCAGCTCGGAAACGCCCCATTCGTGGGCGAGGGCCGGGCGGAGCAGGCCGCGGGGTTGATTGGAGGGCAGGACGGGCGGGAGTTTGGAGGCGAGCGCGGGATCGATGAAATCCAGCAACTCCGCCGACCAACCGCGCGTCCGGATATCGAGCAAGCCGGTGCCAGAAGCACTGCCCGGCTCGGTCGCGCGTTCGCCAGTGAGCCAATACGCGATGAAATCCTGGGCTGTGAGAAAACTTGCCGCGCGCTGGAAATGATACGGCTCGTGTTGTTTCAACCACAGGCACTCGGCCGCGGCGGACTCCACTCCCGGTGCCTGGCCGGCCAGCTCGATCAGCCCCGGTGCGCCGCCGAAGGCACGGGCGATTTCATCGGCCTGGCGCTTGACGGAAAGATCGCCCGCCAGCTTGGCCGGGCGGATGATGCGGTTGGCATCGTCGAGCAGGACGAGGCCCCGCTGGGGACCGGCCACGCCGATGGCGGCGACGCGTTCTTTTTGCGGACCAAGAGCGGCGAGGCATTGCCGGACTGCGCGGTCCACGGCATCGATCCACTGGGCGGGATTCTGCTCGCGATAGCCTGCGGGCAGGCCCTCGATCCAATCGTGCGGAACCCATGCCTCCGAGCGGATGACCGCGGATTCCAGATCCAGCGCCACCGCGCGGGTGCCGCCATGACCGATTTCAATCCCGATAAAGTGCATGTGTGGTTTCCTGTGAACTCCGAGCCCGTTCCAAGCGCGCCGGGCATCGTAGTTTCGCCACAGGCCCGCATTTGACAAGCCCGGCGGTGGCAGGGCGTGTGAAAGTTTGGAAACCGCAGGGCGCGGAAGCCGTCGGCACCGCAAAGGGCGATGATGGCGACGTGCTCCCGGAAAGGAATTTATTGAGCCACTTGGGAGCAAGGAACGCATGGATGTCCATTGGCAGTGAGCGGCCCGACGCCCGCTGAAGCTTTACGGGTTTTGTTGTGATGAAACCCAACTCTCAGGACAATCCAATCCAGTAGCAACCCATGCGCTCCATGATGAGATTTCCCTGCATCCTTCTCTTTTCCGCAATCTTCGCACAAGGCGGCATCACGCCCGTCAACCTCGGTTTTGAAAACACATCCGGCACTTTTCCCGCCGGATGGACCGCGGGTGGGACGATTTCATCCGTTGCCGGGCTTGGTTCCACCAGCGCGGCATCGCTCGATGCAGGGGAGTCCATCCATCAGGACTTCGCCGCCACCACTGCGGACGGACTCTCGTCATTCACCACCAGCTTCACGCTCCGCTTGGATGGCAGCGCTGCCGTCGCCACGGATACCAGCCGCGTCCGCATTCGCGGAAACAACAATGCGGGCGATCTCATCACCTTGCGCCTCAGCTCCGCTGGCCTGCAAACTTACAGCCTGTCATGGTCCACAAGTATCCCATTCGCGGCGCAGAGAGGGGTGGCCTATACCATCACCGTCGTCGCTGGAAATCTCGATGCGGATGCGGAAATGGAGTATCAGCTTTCCTACACCGACGGCACCAACACCGCGAGCGGACCCATCCAGAACGGCTGGCACAGCGGAGCAAACACCACTCCCTCCAACACCAGCGCCGGAACTCCATTCGAGACCCTGCGCTTCGAATCCGGCACTGGCAACACGCTCACCGTGGACAAGGTGAAACTGCCGGGACTCATCCTGAATTCCGATTTCGAAACGCTGCCTTTCCCCACTGCATGGACCCACTCCGGCGGCACCATTTCCATCACCGGTCTCAGCGGCTCGCCCACTGCGGCGCGACTGCCTTACAATAGTTCGGCATCACTCAGCCAATCACTAACCGCCCCGGCTGCCGACTTCACCGCCGATTTGTCATTTCTGATCGCGGGCAACAACGAGGCCCAGGGATTCCGCTGCGCGTTCGAAGCCGGAGGCACGATTGCGGTGGACCTTCGCACCACGGCCTCCGGCGTGCTTCAATCCAAGGTTTCCGGAGTTTGGCAAAACCTGCTCCGTCTTGCGGACAACGCCACCTTTGCCGTGACCGCGAACCAGACGATGAGACTGCGCGTGATCGGCCGGGACTTCGGCAGTGCCGGAGCGAGTTATGACATCGCGTGGTCCAATCCCGGAGCCAACTTTCTCAGCCATGCCGCCACCGGCATCAACCTGTTCGCATCCGCCGCCGCCACCACCGCGCCGCTCGACAGGATCCGCTTCGAACACGATGTCACCACCGGCAACTCGTTCACCGTGGATGATGTGAACCTCTTCGATGCCGCGCAAACGCCACCTGCGGCCAATTACATCCTCGTCCCGCCTGTCCCGCCCGTCCCTGACAAAATCGTCAACATCTCCGGCGTCTATCCGCACCTTGCCATGACCAATACCCACCTCGAATGCGGTGTGGGTGCCGTGGTTCCGTGGGCAGGAAAACTCTGGGTCATCACCTATGGCCCGCATGTCCCCAACGGCGGCACGGACAAGCTCTATGAAATCAACCCCGACCTCACCCGCACCACCCGGGCCGAATCCGTCGGCGGCACTCCCGCCAACCGCTTCATCCACACCCCATCGAATCAACTCAACATCGGACCGTATTTCATCGACTCCAACCGCAACGTCCGCGTGCTCCGCCCGGCAGGAGCATCCACCGGAGTGACGCAAGGCCGCTTCACCGCCACCGCCGCCCACCTCACGGATCCTAACAGATTGTATCTCTTCACCATGGAGGACGGCCTCTACGATGTGAATGCCGCCGATCTCACTTATATCACCCGCTATCCGGACGTGCAGGGCAGAGGCGATCGCATGCTCTTCGGTTACCATGGCAAAGGCGCTTACACCGGCCAGGGCCTTTTCGCGGTCGCCAACAACGGCCGCGCGGACAACCAATCCGTGCCCACCGGAGCCGCCGGCGTGCTCGCCACGTGGAACGGCGTCACCGTCGGTGGCAATGGCGGCTCATACTTTTCTAACAACCCCGCCAACACCGACGAGTCATCGCCCAATCCGGTCGCCGCCCAAACCGAATACCTTGCCGGTTGGAACCAGATTTCCAAAACCCAACACTGCGAAGTCACCGGACCCGGCGGCATCTATGGAAATCCGAACCCCGCCACGGATCCCATCTGGTCCACCGGCTTCGATGCCAAGTCCGTCCTGCTCCATGTCATGGAAAACCAGCAATGGTCCCTGTGGCGGCTCCCCAAGGCCTCTTACACCCACGATGGCTCTCATGGATGGCACACCGAGTGGCCGCGCATCCGCCAGCTTGATCCCTCCGACCCTAACAGCATCTATCTGATGCACATGCACGGGTTGTTCTTTGATTTCCCGAAAACCTTCACATCTAACAACTTCGCCGGCCTCAAGCCCATTTCCAGTTACTACAAGATGCCCACCGATTACTGCGAGTTCTTCGATGGCCGCATCGTCATGGGTCGTGCGGATGCATCGCAGTTCAACAATCCGCTCGCACTGAAAGACCAGTCCAACCTCTGGTTCGGCACCATGGATGATATCAAAAACTGGGGCGCGCCCACCGGGCACGGAGCCGTCTGGATGAACGAGGCCGTCACTGCCAATCAAACTTCCGATCCCTTCCTCATCGAAGGCTTTCCCCAGCGCACGCTCCATCTCCGCAATCTCGGAACCTCACCTGTGACCGTGGAAATCCAAACCTCTAACGGAACTCCGACCTGGTCCGCCCTTCGCAGCATCAGTGTGCCCGCAGGGACTTATGCATTCGAATCCATCAGCGATCTCACCGCTCCCTGGATCCGGCTGAAAACTTCCGCCAGCAACAATCTCACCGCCTTCTTTCACATGGGGTCGCCCTATCCGCATCACACCCCCTCCTCGGCCACCAGCGATGAATTCGCCGCTCTTGCCGATATCCGGGACGTGAAGTCCGTGTCCGACGGCATCATCCGCGTGATGAACGACGCCACGCTGCCGCTGGAATTTGCCTCCTCCCGCCTCACTTCATCCGGCGCCGCCTCCACCCACCGTTATCATCGCATCGCTGGCGACATCGTGCTCAATGATATCTCCAACCCCACTGCCGAAAACAACCTCCGTTCCGCAGCCGCCACCAGCCAGACCTATCAATCCGATGGCGGACTCACCTTCACCACCGGTGCGGACGCCGCTTCCGCATGGATCCGACAAGGCAGCACCGCCACCTTCCGCCTGCCCAAGACCGATCCGCTCTACGAGGCCCCCTTCGCCGCCGGTTGGGCACGCACCGCCCGCGAGGCCGTGACCGAACGCCAACTCCTCAACTTCCACGGCACCTTCTTCGAATACCCGCGCGATGTTTCCGGCGGCGTCCGCAAAATGCGCGCCCTCGCCACCCACGGCAAACGCATCACCGATTTCACCTCCTGGCGCGGACTCTTCGTTCTCACCGGCGTGCTCGATGATGCGCCCGCATCCGACCACGTTGTGAAAAACGCCGATGGCAGCGCCGCCCTCTGGCTGGGTGAAATCGACGACCTCTGGCGCATGGGAGAGCCACGCGGCAAGGGCGGTCCATGGCAAAACAACGCCGTCACCGCCAACACCGCCTCCGACCCCTATCTGATGTATGGTTATAACCACAAGGAACTGACTCTAACAGCCACGGACGCCACCACCATCACCGTGGAAGTCGATTTCCTCGCCGACAACACCTGGTCCATCTATCAGACCTTCCCACTCGCCGCCGGAGAAACCATCACTCACATGTTTCCCGCCGATTTCCACGCCCATTGGGTCCGCGTGAAATCCAGCGCCACCACCATGGCAACCGCGCAGTTTACCTATGGTCCCGCCGATACCCGCGATGCCTTCCTCGATTGGGCGCGTGAGAACAACATCCCCACCGGCTCCGGCCGCGCCGCCATCAGCCATCTCGATGACGACCACGACGGACTTGGCAATCTGCTGGAGTTTCTAACAAACGGCCACCCCACCGTCTTTGACAAAAATCCCATCACCTTCACCCACGGCGAAGCCCACATCATCCTGCGCAACCTCGACGCCAGCGATGCCATCCTCGCCCAATTGGAGTTTTCCTCCAATCTCACCACATGGGCCACCCGCCCCGCCGACGTCACTCCCGCCACCGACCAATCCAGCATCCCCATCGGCTTCACCCGCTACCGCATCACCACCCACCCGGACGAAACCAAACTCTTCGTCCGCCTCCGCGCCGAGTGAGGAAACAAGTCCGCTCCTCAGGCTGGCGTGCCAGTGAAGTCCTTCACCTACTTTGTGGCATCCAGCAGGCCTCCGGTGGAAAAGCGAAACAAGGTCATATCAGCACCCGGAAGCCCATCCGGATTCACCCATCGGATTTCTCCTGGCATACGCACCCCTCACGAAGAATTCCTTGCAGGAACAAACAATTTTGCCCACCCTCCCACCATGACCCTGGACGGATATTACTTCGGGAGGTCAGACGAATTCAACTGTTCGCAAGAAAATGGAAGCGGGTCGCAACAAAATTTCCTTAATCGTCGTCGCTCTTATCGTGACGGTTGCTGTTCCCTGTGTTGCTGGCACCCTTGGATGTGCAAATGAAGTTGGTGAGCTATCAGCCGACAACGTCTCCTGGATTCTTATCTGCAGTTCAATTCCGCTGAT
>JALOTR010000155.1 GCA_025457805.1 Akkermansiaceae bacterium
TCGAGGTGGTCGGCCTCGTTCAGTTGGATGGAATCGTGCCGGCGAATGACTTCCTGCGCTGCGTCCCGGAGATGGGAGACGACAAACGAAGCAACAGAGGAGCCTTCCAAGGCCGCCGCACGGTTGAGCAACGATTTATCCTCCGGAGTGATCCGGGCGACAAGCCGATCGGAGCGTCGGGAATCGTTTTGCAAGGTTGCCATGCCGGGAATGTGTGCCGGATTGTGCCACAAATCAATGTTTTTCAAACCGGGGCTTGGGAGGTGAGTTTATGTTTTGCTGCGGAATGAATTCCGCGCTCCAATAAAAAACCGGCGCTCCCTTGTGGAAACGCCGGTTTTCAGATGGATGGAGTGAGGCTTATTCCGCTGCGGCGGTTTCGGCTTCGGCGGCGGCTTGGTCGCGGAGCCAGGCGCGGCGTGACATTTTCACGCGGCCTTTTTCATCGACTCCGAGGCACTTGGCGGTGACGAGGTCGCCTTTTTTGACGACGTCTTCGACCTTCTCGGTGCGGCCTTCGGCGAGTTCGGAGACGTGGATGAGGCCGTCCTTGCCGGGGAGCACTTCCATGAACGCGCCGAAGGCGGTGATGGAAACGATCTTGCCGGTGTAAACCTTGCCCACTTCGATCTCTTGGAACATGCGCTCGATCATCGACTTGGCGCGCTCCAGACCTTCCGCCTTGGAGGCGTAGATGTGGACGGTGCCGTCGTCTTCGATGTTGATCTCGGCACCGGACTCGGCCTGGATGCCCTTGATGTTCTTGCCGCCAGGTCCGATGAGTTCGCCGATGCGATCCGCCGGGATCTTGACGGAAACGATGCGCGGAGCGTGCGGGCTGAGTTCCTTGGGCTCGACGATGGACTCGGCCATCTTGGCGATGACCTTGGTGCGGCCGGCTTTGGCGATGTGGATGGCTTCTTCAAGCATGGCGAGCGGGAGGCCCGGGAGCTTGAGGTCGAGCTGATAACCGGTGACGCCTTCGTCGGTGCCGCAGAGTTTGAAGTCCATGTCGCCGTAGAAGTCCTCGGAGCCGATGATGTCGAGGAGCATCTTGTGCGCCTTGAGGGTGCCGTCTTCGTTGAAATCGGTCACAAGGCCCACGGAGATGCCGCCGACCGGGCGGATCAGCGGGACACCTGCATCAAGCAGCGCCATGGTGCCTGCGCAAACGGAGGCCATGGAGGTGGAGCCGTTGGATTCCATGACTTCCGAAGAAACGCGGATGGCGTAGGGGAAATCGGCTTCGTCCGGGATGACGGGTTCGATGGAGCGCTCGGCGAGCGAGCCGTGGCCGATTTCGCGGCGGTTGATGCCACCCATACGTCCGCATTCACCGACGGAGAATGGAGGGAAGTTGTAGTGGAGGATGAAGCGCTTCTCGTCTTCGCCACCGGCATAGTTGTCGAAATGTTGTTTTTCGTCAGCTGGGGCGAGGGTGGTGATGGCGAGGGCCTGGGTTTCTCCACGGGAGAAAATGGCGGATCCGTGAACGCGTGGCAGAGTGCCGACTTCGCCGTAAAGCGGGCGAAGGTCACCGATGCTGCGGCCGTCGGCGCGCACGCCTTTTTCCATGATGGAAATGCGGAATGCCTTTTTCTGAAGGTATTCGAAGGCTTGCTCGACATCGAAATCGGTGGCCTCGGGAGCGCGCTCCTTGATGGCGGCTTCGACTTCGTCGCGCAGGGCTCCGACTTTCTTGGCGCGCTCGGTTTTGGTGGGCGCGTAGATGGCGGCTTCGATGCGGTCGCCGGCGATTTCGTAGGCGATTTCGAGCAGGTTGTCCTTGGCGACGGTGAGTTCGTAGGAGCGCTTTTCCTTGCCGGCGAGCTTCACGAGTTCTTCCTGGGCGGCGACGAGCTTCGTCACGGCTTCCTGGGCGAAGTGAAGGGCTTGGATGAATTCATCTTCCGGCATCTCGTCGGCCTGGCCTTCGATCATGATGACGTTGGTCTTGTCGCCCACGTAGATGAGGTCGAGGTCGGACTCGGCACGTTGGTCGTGGGTCGGGTTGATGACGAATTTTCCGTCCACGCGGCCGACGCGCACCGCACCGATCGGGCCGGCGAAGGGGATGTCGGAGAGGCAGAGGGCGGCGGAGGCACCGTTCATCGAGAGGATGTCGGAGTCATTCACGCCATCGGCGCTGAGGAGGATGGCGACGATCTGGGTTTCGTAGAGGTAGCCTTTTGGGAACAACGGGCGCAGTGGGCGGTCCGTCATGCGGCAGGTGAGGATTTCCTTTTCGGTTGGGCGGCCTTCGCGCTTGAAGTAGCCGCCGGGGAAAACGCCGGCAGCGGTGGCTTTTTCCTTATATTCCACGGAAAGTGGGAACCAGGTCTGGCCGGATTTCACCTTGGTGGCGGAAACGGCGGTGACGAGGATGATGGTGTCGCCGCAGCGGACGGTGACGGCGCCATCGGCGAGTTTGGCAATTTTGCCGGTTTCGAACGTCATCGGATTGGTTCCGACGTCGGCCGTGAGGGTATGGATATTCATTTCTTCTGTTTTTTCTTCTTTTTTCAGTGCGTACAGCCTGAGCGGCGGGATTGCCGCGCGGGCATTCGGTTTTTACGGACAAAATCCGCAGCATCCGGTGACCGGTGCGGCGGAGAGTGTTTTGGCCGTCGGTCCGGTCGGCGATTTGCCGGAGTTCGGACCGTTTCGCAAAACAGCCACGGGAGCGTCCCGTGGCTGCGTTGCGGAAAATATTAGCGGCGGAGTCCGAGGCCTTTGATGACCTCCTGGTATTTTTCCTCGGAACCCTTCTTGATGTAATCCAGCAACTTGCGGCGCTGGGAAACAAGGGTGAGGAGTCCACGGCGGGAGGAGAAATCCTTCTTGTGGATGTTGAGGTGATCCGTGAGGTGGAAGATCCGCTGGGTAAGGAGGGCCACTTGATATGGGGCGCTGCCGGTGTCTCCTTCGTGGAGTTGATAGTCTTTCAGGTTGATTTCTTTGGTATCGCTCATGGTCTTAGGGGATGGATCCAGCCTGCGCCGGGTCGTCCTTGGTTAAGGGTTGGGCGCGGAAGAAAGCCCGCTGCCGGGCGATTTGCAAGACAATTGGCGGAGGGTTAGGGAAATTTTTTGAAAATTGCCGCCGCATCAGGGTTGGAAAACAAAGGTGAGGTAAGCCGTGGCCGCCATTTCCTCCAACCGCATCCGGCGCGGGGTGTCTTTGCCGGTCCAGCTTTCGAGAAACAAGATTTCCCTCCGCTCCGGATGATAGCCGGTCAGCACGGAGGCATGCAGGGGCGCATCCGCCCCTGGCCAGGAGGCCCGCTCGGTCGGCAGGGCGGGATCGGGCAGAGCAACTTCCGAATCCCCCGCATACTCGCGTGCGAACCTTGTGTGCAGTTTATCCCGCTCCATCGAAAACCTCCGCCACACAATCACCGGAAACCCCGCGTCCAAGGCACGTCGCACGGCGTGTTCGTCGAAGCGGCTGCTGCGCGCCATGGAAAACCCCGCCTCCGCCGCCACGGCCGGATACAGGCCGAGAATGTCACTGCCGTCCGCAGAGCCGGTATTTTTGAAACCACCCGCCGCCGCCAGCCAGTCCTCATCCACATGCAGTCCGAAGTGCCGCGCCGCCATCGCCAGCGAGTTGAGCCCGCAATACGGCCGATACCCCTGCGGCACCGGTTCCAGCCCGCCGATGGACACCGTGCCATCCGCATCTTTGCGCACCGTTTCCTTCAATCGCGGCAAACGCTCCCGCGGCGCCAGCCCCTCCAACGATGGATCCAACCACGACTCCGCCACCTCACCCGCCGGAGCTACCGACACACGGATCAATCGCTGGTCCGCCGCCAGCAGTCGGAACACCAAATCCCCCGAGCGGAAATCCTTCACCTCGCCCCGCAACGTGCGAGTGTGGCCGACGCGCGTCGTTTTCGGCCGCGCCGCATCCGGCAGGGCGGCGAGTTTCTCCTCCAAGGCCCCCAGCGTGTTTTGATACATTTCCGCAAACTCCGTCTGCCGCTTCGCCATCCGCTGCGCGATCTCCTCCCGCGCCGCCCGCCGCGAGAGACCCTCCGGCAATTTCTCGTCGAAGTATCCGAAATACGACCCCGCATCCACGAAGGTCGCATCGATCCCCACCAAACGCCCGTCCCGCCGGGTCGCCCGCAGCAGCACCACCTCCTGCCCGAGAAATTTCGGCCTCGCCAGCAAGTGCGAGATCTCGGCCGATGCCACCCGCGCCTCTTGCTGCCACTCGCCCGGCAATTCCCCATCCCCCTTCCACAAGCCCACCGCCGTCAACTCGGGAGTGAGATCGCGGCCATTGAGTGGCGAGTTCGCCGCAGCGATCGGGCCGAGGATCGTGTTCGGCACCGCCCGCAACATGGCGGGAAAACAAACGATGCAGCCGATGATCAGAAGTTTCACCATGAAACCATGGCGCCGCCACTGCCGGAGTCCAGCAGGGAAATCATCACCCGCATCCGAAAAATCCCACCCACTCTGCCCGTAAAGCCCGGTTCAATCCTCATTCCCTCATGAAACCATCCCTCTCCATCTCCCTCGCCGCCCTGCTTGCCCTCGCCGGCAGCGCCTTCGCCCAAAACCCGCCCGGCTTCAAGGAACTCAAAATCGGCGATCCCGCGCCGGATTTCAAACTCATCGGCATCGATGACAAACACATGGCTCTCGGCGATTTCAAGGAAGCCAAAGTCCTCGCCGTCGCCTTCACCTCGAATCACTGCCCGGTCTCCAACGCCGCCTTCCCGCGATTCATCAAGATGTATCATGAGTTCAAGGACAAGGGCTTCGACGTCGTGGCCATCAATCCCAACCACCCCGATGGCCTGCGACCCGATGAACTCGGCTATTCCAAATACGGCGACAGCTTCGAGGAAATGAAGGGCAACGCCAAAGACAAACAATTCCCCTTCCCCTATCTCTACGATGGCGAGACGCAAACCACCGCCATGGCCTATGGTTGCCTCGCCACTCCCCATATCTTCCTCTTCGATCAGGATCGCAAACTGCGCTACAAGGGCCGCATCGATGACAGCCGCTTCGCTGGCGACGAACATGTGAAATCCCCCGATCTCCGCAATGCCATCACCGCCTTGTTGGAAGGCAAGCCCGTGCCGGTGGAAATCACCAGCCCGCTCGGTTGCTCCACCAAGTGGCGCACGAAAAAAGCACAAGTCCTCAAGGACGATGAAAAGTGGGCCGCGGTTCCCGTTTCCCTTGAAACCATCGATGCCGACGGCGTTGCCAAACTCCGCGCCAACGACACCGGCAAGTATCGCCTCATCAACGTCTGGTCCACCACCTGCGCACCCTGCGTTCAGGAGTTCCCCGGCCTCGTCAACGTCTCCCGCCGCATGGGACTGCGCCCCTTCGAACTCATCACGCTTTCCACCGACCTCCCGGAAGACAAAGACAAGGCAGAAGCCTTCCTCAAAAGATTCCGCGCCGGCCTCCCCGGCCACCTCAAGGCAGGTGTGGAAAAAGAAGGACGCAGCACCAACAGTTATCTTTATACCGGAGCCAGCATCGATCCCCTCATCAAGGCCCTCGATCCCGAATGGACCGGCGTGCAACCCCACACCCTCTTCATCAAGCCCGGTGGCGAGATTGCCTTCCGCCACACCGGCATGATCAGCGAGTCCGAGTTGTTGGAAAAAGTCCTAGAAGTGATGACTCCCTATTTCCAACCCGGGAAGTAAGGCAAGGCGCGGCCGGATTCACCTTGAGCCCGGGGAGTGGATCTGCTAGGGAAACCCAGCTTCCCCACCCCGCACCCGAGTTATGAAATCCATCGCCCTCTTCTTGGTATCCGGCATGAGTGTCTGCCTTGCGCAGACCTGGACGGACATCACTACAAAAGTCCCCACCGGTCCCAAGGGTGCCAGCCAGTCCCTGGCATCCACCGGCACAACATTATATCTAACAACTTTTGACGGGATTCGCAGTTCCACCAACGACGGCAATACCTGGACCCTCATCAACACCGTCGCAGGAAAAACATACACCCTCGCCGAATTCGGCACGCGCAGCCTGGATGCCATCAATGGCACCGTGTGGGCCGGTGGCGAACCGGGATCGCTTTCGATCACCGGCGGCGTGCTTCCGCTTCATCGGCTTGCATCCGGAGCCAAGGGATGGACACCCTCGTTCACTGGCACCACCGCTCCTTTTGCAATCGATGTCGTCGCCTATGACAGCATCACCAAGACCCACTGGTGCGCCGGGCGGTTGGGCTCAATTTATAAATCTACCAATGGCGGCAGCACATGGGTGGAAGCCAAAGGCGACCTGCCCGGCACCAACATCGCCTCCATCGTGGCGCGCAATGGCAAGGTGATCGTCACCCTCCAAGGCTCCGGAGCCTACTCCTCATCCAATGACGGGAAAAACTGGAGCAACAACGGCGTCCCGCTCCCCGACATCGGCCGCCTTGCCGCCGTCGGAAACCAAGTCGTCGTGATTGGCAGTGGCAACACCACCCTCGATACCGGCGCTTATGTTTCCAAAGACTTCGGCACCACCTGGACGCTCAACCAATCCTACATGAACGGCTCGCGGCTGCTTATGAAAACCTGCACCGATGACAAACTCATCTTCGCCGGCGGCATGGTCACGACTTTCACGCCCACCTTCACTCCCATCTTCACCCCCACCGTCGCATGGTCTGCGGATGGCGGGACGACCTGGGAGGAACTCGACAGCAAAGGCATGCCTCAAGGGCTCGGCATCTCGTCGATGGTCCGGCACGGCAAATATCTCTTCGTCCAGGCCAATGATTTCTCCGGAAACCA
>JALOTR010000156.1 GCA_025457805.1 Akkermansiaceae bacterium
ATCTCGAACACCATGGCCGCATCGGAAGGCGGTGTGAGCAAACCATCCGGCCACCATCCCTGATCGAGAGGCCCCCAGTGGAAGATCGGTTGCTCGTTCAAAGTGAATCGCGGGTGGCCTTGGGCATCCTTGCTGCGGCCGACCTTGCGGATGCCGGCGTAGGAGGAAACCTCATCGATGATTTCACCATCCTTGCCGCGCAGGGTGATGCGGAGCTGATAGAGATGCGGCTGTGCGGGCGACCAGAGTTTCGCATTTGGAATTCGCAGCGTGAGATTGCCAGTAGCTTCGGCTACGGTTTTTCCGCCATCCAGAGCCACGGCTTCAATGCGCTCACCATCGATGGCCTTGCCTTGATAGCTTGGCAGGATGGTGATGGAGCCGGCACCAGTATCCGTGCGGATGGCAAGTGCCGAGATATGCCTCGCAGGCACCAGCTCCATCCAGACCGTCTGCCAGATTCCAGAGTTGCGGGTGTAAAAGATGCCACCGGGTGTCTGGGTTTGTTTGCCGCGCAGTTGGAAGCCGCCGGTGGCATCGAGAACACGAACGGTGAGTGTGTTTTCTTTTTCCAACAACGCATCACTGATATCAAAACTGAACGGCAGGCTGCCGCCCTTGTGATTTCCCACTTGCTTGTCATTGACCCAAACCGTGCATTCGTAATCGACAGCCTCGAAGTGCAAGAGCGTGCGTTTTCCCAAGGAAGGTTTCACCTCAATGCCGCGCCGATACCATAAGGCCTCATAAGGCTGGAGCATGCGACGCACGCCGGATAGCCGCGACTCGATGGGGTAAGGCACAAGGATCTTGCCAAGCCACTTCGCAGGCCTGGGTGCATCCAGCGGAGTGATTTGATAACTCCAATGACCGTTGAGATTGATCCACTCCTTCCGCTCCATCTGCGGGCGGGGATACTCGGTCCAGGCATTTTCCGCTGTGACCTTTTCGCCCCACTCGGTGATGAGACTGGAATGCACCGCTCCATCGCTGCCTAACAGATTCCGCAGATCCGGCAACGAGTTGGCATCGATGATATGAGCATCGATATACTGTCCACCGACCGTCTGGCGGCAATGGATGGCGAGCAGGTTGTTCTCCTTTTTCAAAAGGCCTGCGTCTTTACCGCTGAGCGGGATGATCTGGTAATTCCGTGTGTATCCTTGGAGGTTGGCGATGAGACTGCCGTTCAGATGGATCTTCGCATCATCGTCATGATGGACCAGCAAGGCAGCTTGTGATGGAAGCTCCGCGAGGTTGAAATGCTTGCGCAGCCAGATGTCGGAAGTGGTCCACTCGGTATTCACGATCGCGCCAGGTGCTTTGTTTTTCCCCGTGCTACCGAAGCCGCCCGGTCCGGATTTCCATGCGGCATCGGCAAACTCCGGCCTCTCCCATCCTGCCGCTGGGGCATCAAGGCTGAATTTCCAGTTTGGACTTTTGTCAGTTTCTCCAGCATCGACAGATGGCAGAGCCATTAGTACGAAGCAGGCGATGCCGTATGCATGACGATGGATGAAGCCAGGTAAGGGAGAGAGGGTTTTCATAAAGGTCCGCCCAACAATACGCCTCTCCGCTAGTCATCTTCCAGCGCGTGAATACGGGATTTCGCCGAAAGAGCCGCCGCCTGAATTGCGTTCCCTGCCCACCACCCGTCACATGAGATTTCCTTTCCTGCTCCGATCATTCCTTCCCCCCCTTTTCATACTGGTACTTCCTGTTTGGTCCGCGGTTTATCACGTGGATTCCATCGCCGGCGACGATGCCGCGGCTGGCACGGATCCGGCGAAGGCTTGGCGCAGTCTTGAGAAGGTCAACAGCACGCAGCTCCAGCCCGGTGACAAGTTGCTCTTCAAGGCGGGCGGACGCTGGAGCGGACAGCTCAAACCAAAAGGATCCGGCAATGAGAAGGAGTTGATATCCATTGGCAAATACGGCGAAGGCGAAACACCCCGCATCGATGGCGAGGGCAAGGTGCTGGATACGGTGTTGATCCAGAACCAATCCTTCATCGAAGTGACGGACCTACACGTGACCAATCAAGGTGCCACTCGGGTTCCTTGGCGAACCGGCGTGCGCGTCTTCGCGGATGGGATTGGCAAAATGCAGCGGGTTTACCTGCGCCGCCTGCACGTAAGTGATGTGAATGGCGATCTGCGGAAATCCCACGAAGGCTGCGGCATCTTTTTTGAAGCCACCCGCAGGAACGATTCCCACTTCGATGGGCTGCTCATTGAAAACTGCCACGTGGTGAGAACCGACCGCAATGGGATCTGCCAGCGCGGCACGGGCAGGGTGCGCAGCCGCAATGTGATCATTCGCGGCAACCTGTTGGAAGACATCGGCGGAGACGGCATCAAGTTATGGGGAACGGACGGCGGCCTGATTGAGAAAAACGTCGTCCGCAAGGCCCGCGCACGCTGCAATGAAAAGGAAGCCGCCGCCGGCATCTGGCCTTTTGCCTGTGATGATACACTTATCCAATTCAATGAAGTTTCCGGAACCATCGGGACGCTCGATGGCCAGGGCTTCGACTCGGACTACTGGTGCAGGCGTTCGGTTTTCCAATACAACTACAGCTTCCAGAATGAAGGAGGTTTCATGCTGATCTGCTCGCCGGGCGATGGCGTGAATGATGATACCATCATCCGTTATAACATCAGTGTGCATGATGGCATTAACAGTGCCCGCGTGTTCCATTTCGGAGGCGGAGCCAAACGCACCCATGTTTATAACAATACGATTGTGGTGGGAGCCCATCAGGATCTGCCGATGATGTTGTTCACCGAGTGGAATGGGGGAAAAGCCAAGGACTCGCGTTTCACCAACAACCTTTTCATCGTCGAGGAAGGTGGAAGGGCCACCTACAAATTCGGACCCAGCAGCGGCAATGTGTTTGAGAACAATCTGTTTGTCGGCAAACACGAGGGACTTCCTGCCGGAGTGGAGATTTCCGCCGCGCCAAAGTTCGCGGGACCTTTGAAGCCAGCTCCCGGTTTCGATTCCCTCAAGGCCTTCCGCCCGCTCAAGCCTCTTCCGGGCAAGGTGATTGAAAGTAACGGCGGCCGCGATCTCTTCGGCAAGCCCCTGCCAAAGTATCAAGCTCCGACCATCGGTGCGATCGAGCCATGATCCCACGGGATCTTCCCGTTCGGCCTGTTAGAAGCACTTTTCCCAATCAAAGGACTTGGCGGCGGGGGCGGGTTTGCACAGGCTCCGGCCTTTCCCATGAGCACGGTTCTGGAAACCATTGATGGCGGCACCCGCTATCTCGAAAAACGCGGCATAGAAGACGCCCGCCGGAACATGCAGATGCTGGTCGCCCGGCAACTCGGCTGCACCCGCATGGACTTGTATCTGCAATTCGACCGCCCGCTCGACGAAGCCGTGCTCGCCCCGCTGCGCGAGGTGCTCAAGAAACGCGGCGAAGGCATCCCACTCCAGCATTTGCTCGGCACCGTCTGGTTTCACAAACACGAATTCAAAACCGACTCCCGCGCCCTGATTCCCCGCCCGGAGACTGAGGAGCTCGCCGAATGGATCCTCACCTGGGAGCTGCCGGAGCACCAACGCGTTCTCGACATGGGCTGCGGCTCCGGCGTGCTCGGGCTTACCCTGGCCGCCGCCCGCCCCGGCTGGGAACTGGTGCTTGCGGATGTTTCCCCGGATGCACTCGCGCTCGCTACGGAAAACACCAAGCGCTTGGAAATCACCAACGCCCAACTCGTGGAGAGCGATCTTTTTTCCACCATCAATGGGGATTTCGACGGCATCGTCGCCAATCTCCCTTACGTCCCCGAGAGCGACCGCGCCACGATGGCCCGCGAAGTTCTGCACGATCCGGCCCTGGCCCTCTTCAGCGGAGCGGACGGGCTGGACCTGATCCGGAAATTCATCCCCACCGCCTACGAGCGCCTCCGCCCCGGGGGCTGGCTGGTGATGGAAATCGGTCATGATCAGGCTTCACAGGTCGCCGGATTTCTCCAAGCTTCCTCCTTCTCCGACATCGAAGTGAAAACCGACCTCTCCGGAATCGCCCGTTTCCCCTTCGCCCGGCGCTTCTGAGGCACCCTTCCGATTTACCACCCCCTATCCCTTCAATGGACAAACTCATCGTTCACGGCGGCACGACCCTGCGGGGCTCGATCAACATTTCCGGCTCCAAAAACGCCTCGCTGCCCATCCTCGCCGCCTCCCTACTGACCGCCGAGCCCTGCATCATCCGCCGCGTGCCCGATGTCTCGGACACGAATTACATGATCCAAATCCTCAGCGCGCTTGGGGCCGATGTGGAACGTTCGTCCGGCACCGTCCGCATCACCTGCGAGGAAATTTCCGACGTCGCCCCTTACGAACTCGTCCGCCGCATGCGTGCCTCGATCTGCGTGATGGGCCCGCTGCTCGCCCGCAAGCGCCGCGCCGTGGTCTCGCTGCCCGGCGGCTGCGTCATCGGCGACCGCCCCGTTGATCTCCACTTACGCGGCCTCGAAGCACTTGGCGCGAAAGTGGAATTTGAGGGAGGAAACATCATCCTCACTGCCAAGGACGGCCTCAAAGGTGCGGAAATCGACCTCCGTGGCACCCATGGACCCACCGTGCTCGGCACCGACAACGTCATGATGGCTGCCACGCTCGCCGAGGGCGAAACCGTCATCGAATCCGCCGCTGCCGAGCCCGAAGTGCTGGATCTTGCCAATTTCCTCAACGCCATGGGTGCGAAAATCACCGGCGCCGGCACCCGCCGCATCGTCATCGAGGGCGTGAAGGAACTGCACGCCGTCGAGCACACCGTCATCCCGGACCGCATCGAGGCCGGCACCTTCATGGCCGCCGCCGCGCTGGCAGGCGACGAGGTGAAAATCCGCCGCATCTGCCGCGAGCACATGAAAGCCATTACCGCCGCCATTGAAAACTCCGGCCACCGTGTCGAGTTCAACGAAGCGGGCGACGTCTGCACTATCATCCGTGGCGAGACGCTTCAAGGCGTGGATCTCGTCACCGCTCCTTATCCCGGCTATCCCACCGACATGCAGGCCCAGATGACCGCGCTGCTCGCCACCACTCCCGGCATCAGCGTGATCAAGGATACCATTTTCCCGCAACGCTTCATGCATTGCGCCGAACTCAAGCGCATGGGTGCCGACATCAAAGTGGACAATGGAACCGCCGTCGTCCGCGGCGTGGCCCAACTCTCCGCCGCCCCCGTCATGGCCTCGGACCTCCGCGCCTCCGCCGCCCTCGTACTCGCCGCTCTAACAGCCAAAGGCTCCACCGAAATCAGCCGCCTTTATCACATCGATCGCGGCTACGAACACATCGATGAAAAACTCCTCATGCTCGGCGCGAACGTCGAACGCGTGAAGGACCGGTAAGAGCAAAAAGTAGTCGAGGACTTCAGTCCCCGACGGATCATGACGCGGGTGTCACGGACTGTCGTCCATGGCAGCCTCGGCTGCTGCCGGAACTTCGGACATGAATGTTTGATGCACTGTTTTGAGCAGCTTAATCCTCTGATCGTCTGGAAGCCGAGCGGCATCAATGGTTTCTAGCAGGGACCTATAACTTCCCTCATAATCCAACAAACGGTTTGTTTGGCCGGGGACCGGAAAAAAATCTCGGTTCGTATAGGTATTGAGGTCCGAAGCGGCGATAGAAATCGCTTCGAAGCGACGCTCCGCGGTATCCAGGTGAGGCATCACTTTCGGCCCTTGAGCCGGATCCTTACAAAGAACCGCAATCGCATACTTTTGGGCAAACTCCGAATGGGGATTCGATCTGAGCCGGGCCAAAGCTTCTCTGGGATGCGAATGAGCCCAGAGGATGTTGAATCGTTCCATTCTCCCGGCATCGTCCACCTCCGAGCCAAGCGGATTGTCCTTCAACCAGGAAGCCGCTGCATCGAAGTCGTGTGCAGCAAGTGCAAGCGCTGCATCCAGGGCAACATCCAATGCAATAACACGCGAGTTGGAATTGGGTTGGGTTGAAGTGCTCAAATGTGCGGCAATCGCTTGTTTTGTGGCGGGATCGTTCCACACATGCTCCGTCCATTTCTGAAGTGCTAAATCGAGATCCGATCTATTGCGGAACCCTCTGAAGACTCCGCCCATTTCCGGGGAATCCAAAAGTGAATCCTGATTGTTGGCAATTCGAGCAAGAATGCCCTCGGGATCGCGGTTGGCGAGCTGGAACCATATCGTCTCGATGATCCGGTCTGGGCCATGGCCTTCGTAGTCGGAAAACGGTGAAATCATCCTCCTCGCCTCAGCCATCGCCGCGTCTGGATCCACCTCTGACCAACCGCGCAGGATTGAAAACACCGCTTGATTGCCACAGGTTCCCGCGAGCTCGGGATGTTTGAGTAAATCATCAAGGGCCGCGCGAGGATCTCGCCGACCCCATTCCGCATACAAAGCACACCGCAACCAGCCAGTGAGACCCGCATGAGTATCCGACTGGCTCTCCCGAAGCAATTGCAGGAGATCATTATCCGTTAGATCCTCCGCCCAAATTTCAAGGGTTTCAAATCGAGGTGCCTTGGAAACATCCATGTCGCGAATGGATCGAAGCTTGTCGATAGCAGTGGGGATGTCTCCACGATCCCTGCGCTGCCCGGCTGAAATTGATTCAGTAGTAGCGATCAGTTGATCGTTTTTCTGTTCCGACTTCCAAGCGCGATACCCACCCAGCGCCCCCAACATGAGCGTGGCGGTTGCGACGAGATGGAGCCGTTGCGAGTTCATGTTGGGAAACGTGGTCGTCACGGACTGAAGTCCATGACTACATTTCGTTTAATCAAATCATCAGCGCGATCTGCTCACCCGGACCGTGGACGCCTTCGATGAGGATGCCTTCGACGTCGGCGGTTTTGGAGGGGCCGGTGCACCAGATGATGTTGGGGCTGTCGCCGAAGTTGGCGATGGCATCGGAGATGGTGCGATGGATTTCACTGCGCTCCAGGACTGCCACATGCACCCACGGCGAAAGCGCTGCGAGGCGGTGGGAGGTGCGGAGGTCGTCGATGATGACCGTGCCGGACTCCGCGATGGCACCGGTGGCGCGGGTGATCCCGAATTGATAGTCATCATAACGGCTGCGATCATAAACCGTCTCCACCGTCAGCCCCGCCGCGGCAAGCGGCGCGCCGATGGTGTCGAACAAGGCAGGATCGCAATAACCATGCAGTTGGCCGGTGGTTTTCAGAAACTCCGCAAGCTCGCTCACAGAACTCATCGGTTTGCCATTCACGCCCTTGAAGTTGCGGGAAAAGATTTCCCACAAATCCGTCCCCTCCAACCGCGGTGCGGAGTGGGTGAGGGCTACATCATATTCCGGCAACGGCGCTTTGGTTTTGAGCGCGGAAGTGGCGGCTTCGATCTTGGCGAAAATGGTCTCTTTCATGGTGGAATATTATGTGGTCCGTCGGATCGGCTAGATCTGTCTAAAAATAGATTATAGAACCGCCGCTGCCAAGGCCTGGTCCAGATCCGCCACGATGTCATCGATGTGCTCGATGCCGATGGACAAACGAATCAGCTCGGGAGGGATGCCAGCGCTGCGTTGTTGTTCCTCGTTGAGCTGCGAGTGGGTGGTGGTGGCGGGGTGGATGGCGAGGGACTTGGCATCGCCGACGTTGGCGAGGTGTTTGAAAAGTTTGAGGGAGTCGATGAACTTCGCTCCTGCCTTTGCGCCGCCCTTGATGCCGAAGATGACCATCGAGCCGCCTTTGCCATGGAGGTATTTGCCATTGAGGGCACCCTGCGGATCGCCGGGTAGGCTCGGGTGGCGCACCCACTCGACGGCCGGGTGGGTTTGCAGGTGTTTGGCGGCGGCGAGCGCATTTTCGCAATGCCGTTCCATGCGCAGCGGCAGGGTTTCGATGCCTTGCAGGGCGATCCATGCGTTGTCGGGCGAGAGGCAGGCCCCGAGGTTGCGGAGCGGACCGGTGCGCATGCGCAGAATGTAGGCGAGCGGCGCCAGGGGCGCGGGCAGGTCGTGACCCCAGCGGAGTCCGTGATAGGAATTGTCCGGGGTGTCGAAGAGCGGATGTTTGCCGCCGGCCCAGTTGAATTTCCCGGAATCGATCACGATACCGCCAATCCCCGCGCCATGGCCGCCGAGCCATTTTGTCAGCGAGTGGACGACGATGTCCGCTCCGAAATCGATGGGCCGGGTGAGGTAAGGCGTGGAGAAGGTGGAATCGACGATGAGCGGCAGGCCGAGCCCTTGGGCGATCTTGGAAATGGCTTCGAGATCAGAGATTTCCAACGCGGGATTGGAAACGGATTCGCAGAAGAACGCGCGGGTCTTGTCATCCGCAGCGGCGGCGAAGTTTTCCGGCGTGTTCGAATCCACGAAGCGCACCTCGATGCCAAGCGCGGGCAGGATGTCTTTGAACTGGGTGTAAGTGCCGCCGTAGAGATTGCGGGCGGAGACGATGTTGTCGCCGGCCTGGGCGAGGTTGATGATCGAATAGAAAATCGCCGATGTGCCCGAAGCAATGGCCAACCCGGCAGCACCGCCTTCAAGGGCGGCGACGCGCTGCTCCAGAACGTCGTGGGTGGGATTCATCAAACGCGTGTAGATGTTTCCCAACTCTCTGAGCGCGAAAAGATTGGCCGCGTGTTCCGTGCTATCAAACACATACGAGGCGGTCCGATACACCGGCACCGCGCAGGCATGGGTGGTGGGATCCGATGAATATCCGGCGTGCAGGCAGAGGGTTTCGAGTTTCATGGGCGTGATGGATTTTGGCAGGGAATGAGACGCCCGCCAACCCCCAAGATCAAGCCCGAAGCGCCCTCAGCCCCGACCGCAGCTTTGAGGTCGCTATTTGACCTTCAGGAAGCGAGCAAATCCGAGAAACAACCGCCCGCCCAGCGCGCAAGCACAGATCTGATGATTTGTGTCTCTTGCAATTGGCCTAAGCGGGCTGAGAGCGGGCGGGCTGGCGGAGAAGGATCAGCTCTTTTTCCGCGCTTTGAACCACTTGCGGAAATCTCCGCCGTGGGAATCGGGGAGGGTGCGTTGGCCGAGCCAGTCTTGGAGGGGCTTGATGGGGGCGACCTGGATGGGGAGGTGGTTCATGGCCTTGGACATGGTCATGGCGGTGCGCCAGAGCGAGGGCGAGGTGGCGAGCACGGCGAAGGGCGACATCGGAATGGCGGCGGGCGAGTGGACGTGGGCTTGGTGGGCTTTGTCGCGGAGGCGCAGCAGCAGGTCCGGGATGGGGATATCGACCGGGCAGACTTCGTTGCAGGCACCACAGAGCGACGAGGCTTTGGGGAGATCGGCGAGTTCCGGGAATCGATCGCCAAAAAGCAGCGGCGAGAGCACGGCACCGACGGGGCCGCCATAGGTGGAACGGTAGGCGTGGCCGGAGGCCTGGCGATAGACGGGGCAAACGTTCTGGCAAGCGCCACAACGGATGCAGCGGAGGATTTCCTTGCAGTTGGACGCGAGCACATCGGTGCGGCCATTGTCCATGAAGACGACGTGCATGTGTTCGGGGCCGTCCGGTTGATTGGCGGACTTCGGACCGTTGATGAACTCGGTGTAAACGGTGAGTTGCTGGCCGGTGGCGGAGCGGCCGAGCAGGTTGAGGAAAACAGCCAGATCCTTTTCGCGCGGGATGAGTTTCTCGATGCCGACGAGGGCGATGTGGACCTTGGCGGGGGCCATGCCGAAGCGGGAGTTGCCTTCATTGGTCACCAACAGCATGCGGCCGGTATCGGCGCAGACGAAGTTGGCACCGGTGATGCCGGCTTGGGCCTGCATGTATTTTTCCCGCAGGAAAACCCGGGCGCGGCGGGTGATGGTTTCCGGATCATCATTGTAGTCCGCAGCGATGCCTTCGCGCTGGAAGGTGCGGGCGATCTCGCGGCGGTTCTTGTGAATGATGGGTTTGACGATGTGCGAGGGCTCATCGTCGTCGAGCTGGATGATGAACTCGCCGAGGTCGGATTCCAGGCACTCGATGCCGTTTCCGATGAGGAAGGGATTGAGGTGGATTTCCTCTGCAGCCATCGACTTGGCCTTGGTGAGGGCGGTGACGCCGTGGCCTTGGAGGATTTCGAGAATGGTTTGCTTGGCATCATCGCCGGTGGAGGCGAAGTGCACGTTCACCCCGCGAGAGGTGAGGGCTTGTTCCGCTTTTGTGAGATAATCGCCCAGATGGTGGAGCGTGTGGTCCTTAATGGATGCGGCGAGTTTCCGCAGGGCATCCGGGTCCTCGTAATCTTTGTGGAGAACCTGATAGCGCTTCTCGGTGCCGGCGGCGGAACCGTTGAGAACCGAGTGCTGTTTCTCGTCGGTGATGTTCCGCGCGTATTGGTCGATGAGTTGGTTGCCGATCATGACTTGAGGGTGAAATTCAGGAATGGATGGGAAGCATACGGAGCCTCGCTTGATGAAGTGTGGCGGTGATGACGCAGCCGCTCATCAATTCAGCAGAAAACTTTTTCCAAAGTTGAAGGATCAGTGAGCACAAATCTGGGCCTTTCATGCCTTCTTCCCGAATCCGGATGACTGAAGGTTTTGTCGCACCGGAAATGGCCAGGAGAGCGTGAAAATCAGCATCCAGTGTTACGACCACCCGCTCATCAATTAAAGCTTTCTCCATGATTTCCTGATCGGTGGAGAATGCCATTGAGACCTCGCCTACGTGAATGGCATCCATTCCATTCGAACGCAAGGAGGTGGCTGCCGCGCGAGGCAGGCCATGATCAAGCAACCAGCGCATCTCCGGATAAGGGAATGAATTGATCAGGCAGATGGATGGCCGCGTAGTGCAAGGCCTGTTTTACATCCTCGTCTTCGATCTCGGGAAACTCCATTTTCCGTTCCTCGGGATCGGGATAGAGTGCGGCGATTTCGATGACCCGTCTCACGGTAAGACGCATGGAACGGATGCAAGGTTGA
>JALOTR010000157.1 GCA_025457805.1 Akkermansiaceae bacterium
CCTGACCTTCATCTTGCGCGCTTGGGCTTCTTTAGCAAAGGCCGCAGGCACTTTGAAACTATAACTATTGCCCACAAACAACACATCCAGCACCTCTTCCGAAGCCACCCGTGAGGCCAGCTCTTTATCCACTTGTGCCGGGGATTGTGTGGGCCCGGCGGCACAGGAAACGAGGCATGCGGTCAGCATCCACGACAGGATGAGGAAACGGAAGGATGTCATGATTTCAGGCACGCGGGTGGGCATCGTCATAGGCCTGCTTGAGGCGCTCCTTGGTGACATGGGTGTAGATCTGCGTGGTGGAAAGCGATGCATGACCGAGCAAGGCCTGCACGCTTCTCAGGTCCGCGCCGGCATCGAGCAGATGAGTGGCAAAGCTATGCCTTAACTTGTGCGGACTGATATTGAAGGGAATGCCGCTGTGTTTCAGATATTTTTTCAGCAATTGATCGACCGCTTGCTGGGTGATGCGGGTGCGTCGTTTGCTGAGAAACAAAGGACCGGAGGTGATGACGGCTTCCTGGCGATAGCGCTGGATGGCATTGATGGCAGGGCCACCCACCGGCACGATGCGTTCCTTGGAACCCTTGCCCATGACCTTCACCGTGTCTCCGATGAAATCCACATCCTTCACATCGAGCGAGAGCAGTTCCGAGATACGCAATCCGCAAGAATAGAACAACTCAAGGATGGCCACATCGCGCAGCGGCAGCCATGGCGGGGATTTGCTGTCCACCTTGAGCTTGAGCGGCATGCCTAACAACTCATCGATCTGCGAAATCGTCAGCACGACGGGCAGGCTGCGTTCGGGCTTGGGCAATTGCACCTCCGCCACCGGACTGCGGCCGAGTCCGGCGCGCAGGACGAGATATTTGTAAAACGATCGCAAGGCGGCAAAGCGCAGACGAATCGTCGCCCGCTTGAGTCCCTGCTTCATGAGCGCGAAAAGATAATCGCGGAAATCATCCGCCTCCGCCTCCCGCCATGTCGTGAACCGATCACCGCGCCAGTTGCGGTATGCGGCGAGGGCGTCCCGATAATTTCCCAAGGTGAGTGGAGAGGCACTCCGCTCGGTGGCCATGAAATCGAGAAAGGCGGTTTCTTCAGGATCCGTCACTGGCCGCAGACTAGATCGACAATCGTTTCACGGCAAAGGCAAATGAAGCTCAGGGAAGAGCCGGGACTTTGGCGGGACGCACCTTTTCCCAATCCTCCGGCGAGAGGCAGCAGGGATCCGCCGCCACCTGATGGCGCGGAGCGATCTCCGCCAGCGCGAGGTCCATGCCCTCGGTTTCCAAATATCGCGGATGGCCGATGCGGTGGCCGAAGGCACTGCCCTTGGGAGGATCGATGGGCGAGGGAACATCTCCCTCAAGCAGGATTTTCTCTTTCCGGACCTTTGGATCATGCGAGGGAATGGCAGACAACAGCGCCTTGGTATAGGCATGGCGGGGATCGCGATAAATGGTTTCCGCGTCCGCCATTTCCACAATCTTGCCGAGATACATCACGGCCACGCGATCGCTGATGTGTTTGACCACGGACAGGTCATGGGCGATGAAAAGATAGGAAAGCCCGAAATCCTTCTGAAGCTCAACGAGGAGGTTGAGGATTTGCGACTGGATGGAGACATCGAGCGCTGAAACCGGTTCGTCGCAAACAATCAGTTTGGGTTTGAGGGCAAGCGCCCGGGCGATGCCGATGCGCTGGCGTTGGCCGCCGGAAAACTCAAAGGTATATCTTTCCGCCGCACTGGTAGGGAGGCCCACGCGGTCCAACAGTTCGTTGACTTGTTTGGTCCGCTCCACGCGGTTGCCGATGCCGTGGATGATGAAGGGTTCCTCGATGATGGCCCGCACGCTCATCCGGGAATCGAGCGATTCCGCGGGATCCTGGAAGATCATTTGGAAGTCCCGGCGCATCGGGCGCAGGCTTGAAGAGCTGAGAACGGAGATATCGGTTTTGCCGAAATGGATCGAGCCGGACGTGGGCTTGAGCAAACGCACGACCGCCTTGCCGAGTGTGGATTTTCCACATCCGGATTCACCCACGAGGCCCAAAGTCTCGCCCGGTGCGATGTCAAATGACACACCATCCACCGCACGGACGGCACCGGACTGGCGCAGCATCACACCGCTGCGCACCGGGAAGTGCACACATAACTTGGAAACTGACAACAGGGGAAAGGCGGTCATGGGATCAGTCATGGCTTGTAACATTCCGGGCAGGTTTCCACCCAATGGCCGGGGGATACTTCGGCGAAGCCGGGGCGCTCGCGGGTCCCGGGGAAACTGCGGCCCATGCGTTGGCAAAATCGGCATCCATGGGTGTGGTCCGCCAACGATGCGACCATGCCGGGAATGGTGTTGAGCACGGACTTGGAAGGAGTTTCCAAAGTCGGAATCGAACGCAGCAGGCCCTTGGTATAGGCATGCAGCGGGTTGGCGAAGAGTTCCTCGGCAGAAGCGCGCTCGACCACGCGGCCGGCATACATCACCACCACCTGATCGCAGGATTCGGCGATGACACCGAGGTCATGGGTGATGAGGATCAGGGACATGCCCATTTCCGATTGCAGCCGTCCCATCAAGTCGAGGATCTGTGCCTGCACGGTGACATCGAGCGCCGTGGTGGGTTCATCCGCAATGACCAAGGATGGGCGGCAAGCGAGCGCAAGCGCGATGACGATGCGCTGACGCATGCCACCTGATAGATGATGGGGATAATCCATCATGCGTTTCTCCGGTGCCGGAATGCGGACGAGGCGCAGCATTTCGGTGGCGGCATCCCATGCATCCTTTTTGGAAATTTTCTTATGCAAACGGAAGACTTCCGAGACTTGCTTGCCGATGCGGTGAACCGGGTTGAGCGCGGACATCGGTTCCTGGAAAATCACACCGATGTCACCACCCCGGATCTTGCGCATCTCGGATTCACTGGCGCGGAGAATGTCGCGGCCTTTGAAAAAAACATGTCCGCCGAGAACTTTGCCAGCCGGTTGGGGCAGCAGCCGGACGATGGACATGGCGGTCACGCTTTTGCCGCAGCCGGATTCACCGACAATCCCCACGGTCTTGCCTTCCGGCACGGAGAATGAAACCTGATCGACCGCCCGCAACAGCCCTTGCTCGGTCTCGAACGAGGTGATGAGCTTGTCCACTTCCAGGATGTTGTCGCTAGCGCCGTTCATGGGGATTCGGGTTCATCCGGAGTGGCTGGCACTTCGGTGGGTGGAGTGGATGCCACCGGGATGCGATAGGTATCCACCGTCCGGGTGGATTCCGGAAAGGTCTTGCCACTGCGGCGTGCGGCCTGGGTTTCCTCTTTGATGTCCTCATCCACCCAGAAGACAAACACCTCATGGGGATCAAAAACCACGGGCGGGCAGAAACGGGTGTTTTCCGAGTCCGGCCACTTCACCCAGCGCCATGAGCCCACGCGGACGAAATCCACCGAATACCCGGGCACGAAGATCGCTTCATCGTGCATGATGTTCTGGAGCTTCCATGCCGCTTCCTTCACCTCCTCGACGGTGGCACCGGTGCGGACTCGTTCTGATAGAACATCGGTGTCCGGCCGGCTCCACACGAAGAAATTGTTGGTCTGCGGCTTGAGATTGCCCTTTTCATCGCGGGCAGTGGAAGAATGGAGATACTGATAATAATCCGGCAGCGGCGGGGTCACCAGCCAACTGCTGAATGCCATCTCATGCTGCTTCTGCATCCCCTTCTTGTAAGCCACGGTGAATTCCAATCCATCCAGCCGCAATTCCAGCCCGCATGATTTCGCATCCTCGCGCAAAATGGCCAGCATGCGATCAAGAAGCGGCATGGCGGGATAAGTGACGGAAACCGACAGGCGCGTGCCATCGGGCTTGGTCAAATACCCTTCCCGGTCCTCGCCCGTATATCCTGCATCACGGAAGGACTTGCGTGCGAGGTCGATGGAGTAAGGGCGCGCCTTGATCGAAGGATCGCTGAAGGGACCGAAGCCTTCCTGGAAGGCATTGAGCCGTTGGTAATCGCCACGGAACATCACATCAATGACCTTCTGCCAGTGCATGGCATGATGAATGCCGATGCGCACATCGCGGTTGTCCAGCGGCGCTTTGGACACATTCAAATACAAGCCGCGTGGCACCTTGGGATAGCGGTTGTAAAAGGTGACGCGGTCGATATAGCCATTGTAAACCGGCTCGATCTCGGTTTTCTCATACCATAACTCCGGACGCGTCAGAAGATAGGTATCCAGCTCGCCTGCGCGAAACAACTCGAAGGCTTTCGATTCATCGCGCACCACGGTGCTCACGATCTTGTCGGGATTGAAGCGGTAGCGGTAGAACTTGCGGTCGCGTGCCCACCAATCCTTGACGCGGGTCTGGGTGACGGATGCCCCTTTGACAATTCCATCCGGCAGGACTTCGTACGCCCCGGTGGTCGGCGGGAAACGCCATTGGTAACGCTCGCTGTAGTCCGGTCCATACTCGGCATAGAACTTCGGTGGCGCGGGAAGGGCGGAACCGGCATTCATCACGGCAAACAGATTCGCCTCCGGCAGGGAAACCGAAAGCGTGAGATCATCATAAACCGCGATCTGCGCGATGTTTTCCCGGTAGTATTGTTTCTGATAGGGATTGACGATGTAGTCCGACACCCGGACATAGGCCCCGATCTGGAAATCCCGCGCGCGCACCGGCTCGCCATCCGAATACCGCGCTTCCGGATCGATGCGGAAATAGATCGTCCGACCATCCGCCGACGATGCCCATTGTTTGGCCAAGCCGGGAATCACCTGCATGGTTTCCGGATGCAGGGACACCAGCGGGAGGTCGATGTAATCATACAAGTCTCCACGGAAGGAATTGTTGGAGTTATCCCCGAAGGGCCGGATGGTGGGAGGGAAGGTCTCGATGTAACGCCGGAAAACCCCGCCTTTTTTGGCGGCAGGATCGCCGATTTCCGGTTGGTCGAGGCCATCCTTCCATTCGAGGCCTGCGGGGACATCCGCCGGTGTGCCGGTTTTGAGATAGTCGCCAAGCGCGAGGCGGAAGTTCCATTTGTCCTTCTCCAGCTTGAGCGTGGCGAGGTGCGATTCCATCCGCGTTTTCGCATCTCCCTCCGCAGTGGCAAGTTCGCCCTCGACGCGGGTGATCTCCTTGTCCGTGGCAGCCTGTTGTTCCTTGAGCCAGCCGCTGATGTATTGGTTGTAAACGGGGACAAACTCGTCGAACTCGAAACTGCGGGTCACTTCCCGTTCCGCACGACGGCAGGAACTTGTCCCGAGCGCCAGGGCACCGAGGACAACCGTTAGAAAGCGGACCATGAAACGACGCGTCATTTGTAATAAGTGAATTTCTTCGGATCGAATGCCTCACGCACAGCCTCCCCCACGAAGGTGATGATGACCAGCAGGCCGACGAGCACCACGAAAGTGGAAGTCACCAGCCAAGGGGCGGAAAGATTGGAAAGCCCGTCGTTGAGCAAGCGCCCCCACGTCGCATACTCTGGCGGAAGACCGAAGCCGAGGTAATCGAGGGACGTGAGCGAGAAAACGAGATTGGACATGGTGAATGGCACCAGCGTGACGATGATTGCAATCGTATTGGGCAGCAGGTGGCGGAACAGGATGCGTGGAGTGCTGGCACCGAGGACCTTTGCAGCGGCGATGTAATCGCGCTCTTTGTCCCGATAGGCGGCCGTGCGCATCAGGTAGGTCATGCCCATCCAACCGAAAACGATCAGGATCGTGAGGATCACCGGCAGGCCCTTGAACTGATCCGGCACCATGCTTGAGAAAATGATCACCACAAACAGGAAAGGCATGTTGGAAAAAATCTCGATGAGCCGCTGGACCGCCAGATCGAACCATCCACCGAAGTAACCCATCATCATGCCCACGCTGATGCCGATGAAATAGACGATGGGAAGATAGATCAAAGCCGCTTTGAAATTCACCTGCAGGCCGCCATACAAATAGGCCAGCACATCATATCCTTGCGAGGTGGTTCCCAGCCAGTTTCCTTCTTCCGGGACGGGAGGCGAGGGATGATATTTGAGAGCCCTGATATCACTGCCTTCCTGATTCAGATAGGCTTCCTTGTCGCCCTCGCCGTTGTAGCGATCGCTCACCAGTTTGCCATCCTTGTATTCGCCGCTGTAAACGGGAGTGCCTTCCTCATTCCAACCATCCACCGGGCCGGACAGCACGCCTTTGCGCACGGTGTAGCGGATGTGGATTTTCACCTGATCCCCCGGAAAGTAGCGGGCGGCGAGGCCATAGTAAGGTTTTCGGTTTCCCGACTCATGATAAACTCCCTCACGCAGGACCAGCATGCGCGAACGCGGTGGCAGCGTATCGCCTGTGGGATCATAGGGAACCAGCGGCATGATGACGCGGCCCTTATTGGAGCTTTTGAAAAGCTTTTTCAAGTTGCGGTAATCGACCGGTGCCTCCGGGGACTCACCCGTGATGCCGAAATCCTTGTTTTTCAAATCACCTGGCTGGAAGGCGGGAAACATCCACTTGCCTTCGTGATGCACGGCAAGAGCGCGTTTGCCCACCACCACCTGATCAAGCGCGGCGAGACCACCGAGCGCAAGGAGGATGAGCAGGGAATAATAGCCGCGCTTGATGGCGATGAAGCGTTTCACCCGGCGCACGGTGATGGGATTCGGTGGGCCACCGGTGAATGATTTCACCAGCATCGAGAATCCGCTGAGCACCAGCAGGATCACCGAGAGC
>JALOTR010000158.1 GCA_025457805.1 Akkermansiaceae bacterium
CTTTCCACAAGCAAGATGTGAGCCAAGACGATTTTGGTTGCGAAAATCGTATTTTCAGTAATCATTGAAACAGATGAACGCGGCGGCCGACGAGCAACTCAAGCAAGCGAGGGACGAATTCGTCGCGCAGTGGGGAGCCTTGGGCACGCAGTGGGGCATCAACCGCACGATGGCGCAGATCCACGCCTTGCTGATGACGGCACCGACGCCGCAATCGACGGACGAGGTGATGGAGGAACTGGAGATCTCGCGGGGAAATGCCCACACGAACCTCAAGGAACTCGTCGCCTGGGGACTGGTCCGGATCGTCGTCAAAAAGGGCGATCGGCGGGAGTATTTCGAGGCGGAAAAGGATGTCTGGAAGATTTTCACCACCGTGGCGCGCGAGCGGAAGCGGCGGGAGATTGATCCTGCGCTGGATGTCCTGCGCAAGTGCGCGGAGATCAGCGAGGAGATCGACACTCCGGACGGCAAGGCGTTTTTCGAGCAGATGAGACAGTTGGAGGAGTTCGTCGAATTCGCCTCCAAGATGGCCGACCGGATTTCCGGGATGAAGCATGGCTTCGCCCTCCAGATGGCGGCGAAGCTGCTCGGCTGACCCACCCAACCCCCAAGACCACCCCTTTTTTCTCAACAAATTTCGGAAATTTCTGAAAGAACGATAAACACCTGAACCTCAAAGCCTTTCACCCTACTTTATCATGAACCCTGTCATAGTGATTTTCGGAGCCAATGGATTTCTCGGCCGTTATCTCACGCGCCATTTCACCCGCCAGGGGCGGGAGGTGGTGGCGGTGGCGAGGAGTCGCAAGGGATGGAGCGGTGACGGCATGTTCCTGGAGTGGGACGGGAAAAATCCGGGACCTTGGGAGCTTGCGCTGGAAGGCGCGGAAGCGGTCATCAACCTGGCGGGGCGGAGTGTGAATTGCCGTTACAACGAAACCAACCGGCGGGAGATCATGGAATCGAGGATCGATTCCACCCGCGCCATCGGTCGGGCGATTGCCGGCTGCAAGACGCCGCCCAAGGTGTGGCTCAATGCAGCGACGGCGACGTGGTATCGGCATGCGGAGGACAAGCCGCAGGATGATTGGCTGGGCGAGCCGGGCGAAGGGTTTTCGTGCGATGTGGCGAGGGCTTGGGAGGAGGCGTTTTTCGGGGCCATGGTCCCGCCGGAGACCCGCAAGGTGGCGCTCCGCATCGGCATGGTCCTGGCGAATGAGGAGGAAACCGTGTTCGACGTGCTCCGCAAACTGACCGCACGCGGGCTGGGCGGGACGATGGGCGATGGAAAACAGCGGATCAGTTGGATCCACATGGAGGATTTCCTCAGGGCGGTGGAGTTTGTGGTGCAGAGCCCCTTCATCGAAGGGACGCTCAACGTGACGGCTCCGGATTTCCCGACGAATCGGGAGTGGATGAAAATTTTCCGCGAATCGGTGGGCATGCCCCTCGGGCTGCCGGCGTCGCGATGGATGTTGAAAATCGGCGCCCGGATCATGGGCACGGAGACCGAACTGGTCCTGAAAAGCCGCTGGGCGGAGCCGCTGCGGCTGCATGACGAGGGATTCCGCTGGCGTTGGGCGAAGGCCGTGGACGCAGTGGCGGATCTGCAATCGAGGCGGGGCCTGCAAGGGTTTTTCCGGGCGGCGGCGGGTCGCAGTGCCGGCGCGCGGGTCTGGTTGCCAGCCGCGACCCGGTGAATACATGGTATTTCCCGGGCGGAAAAATCCGGTTTTTATTCCGCCTTCAAGTCACTGAAAACCAGCAGCCGCCGCTCCAAGTGCCTCTAACACAGGATTTTCCGTTTGCGCCAGCGCCGGGCTTTGCCTATGGGATACGCGCAATCGAGATGCTGGACGGAATTCAGCAAGCTCACCTTTCCTTTTCAAAGCCCACGATCCCTGACGCATGATTTTCCGTATCTCTTCCCTCACCGCCGCCCTCGCATCGGCCCTTTTCCTCGCCAGTTGCGGAGGATCGCCGAACGTCATCCCGAAATCGAGGATCGCCGGTGGCTCAAGCGCCAAGCCCAGCTTCGTAAAAGCTGAAAGCTTCACCCTGCCGGGTCCCTCTACCACCGCCGTCGCTGCTGCATGCAACAAGCCCCGCGACAAGCATTCCATGCCGGTTTACTCCTACGCCGAGCGCAACCGGGTGGTCCGGACCACGGCTTACACATGCAGCGAGGATGATCACCTGATCTACGGCAGCAAAAACGCCACCGGCACCCAGCTCCGTTACACGAACAAAGTGCGCAGCGCTGCGGCCGATTGGTCCTTCTATCCGGTCGGCACGACCTTCCGCATCAAAGGCCTGCCCTATCTTTACGTGATCGATGACTACGGCTCCGCCCTCACCGGCACCGGCACCGTCGATCTCTACAAGCCGAACAAGGAGATCATGAATCTGTGGGGCCGCCGCAATGTCGAGCTGACCATCGTGCAATGGGGCTCCTTCACCCGCAGTGCGGAGTTGCTGAGTGGACGGACGAGTTTCGACCATTGCCGCAAGATGCTTGCCAACATTCTCCGGCAGCGCCCGGACCTCGGCAGCGTGGTTTCCCGCTGAGTTTCCGACTGCTCCCGCAGAGGCCCCCTTCATTGGATCGGGGCAAACAAGCGCGCCGCCCGGCATGCCGCCCGGAACAGGAAGGCCCGATTGGTGAAATCCTCCACTTTCGCCTCTTTGGCATAAGCGAAGTCCTGCTCAAGCATGGCCGCCACTTCCCCCACGAACTTGCCATCGGTGGAAAACGCGGTGATTTCGAAATTGAGACGGAACGAGCGGTTGTCGAGATTGGCCGTGCCGACGGCGGCGAGGCGGTCATCGATGAGCATCACTTTCTGATGCAGGAAACCCCGGTGGTAGCGGAAGAGGCGAATGCCGAAGGGGATGGATTGCTCGTAGTAGGAAAAGGCCGAAAGCCAGACCAGCAGATGGTCCGCCCGCTCGGGCAGCAGGATGCGCACGTCCACTCCGCGGATCGCCGCGGTTTGCAAGGCGGTTAGGACACCTTCATCGGGCACAAAATAGGGCGATGCGATCCACAGGCGGCGACGCGAGGAATTCGCCGCTTCCGCCACGATCAATTGCCATGAGTCCCCGGGATCGGCCGGCCCGGTGGGAATGATGGCGGCGATTTGATCTTCCGGTTCCGCCTGATTCGCCCAATGCAAGTCCGGCACATGGTTGGCAGCCCAATACCAATCCTGCAGGAAAACCAACTGCACCGCCTCCACCACCGGGCCGCGCATGGCGAGATGGGTGTCCCGCCAAGGACCGAATTTGCGGTCGCGGCCCAGATACTCGTCGCCCACGTTGAGCCCGCCGATGAAGGCGATCTTGCCATCGCTGACGACCACTTTGCGGTGATTGCGGAAATTGACTTGGAAGCGCGACCACCAGAAGCGGTTGATGCCAAACGAATGGCATTGCACTCCCGCGTCCTTGAGTTCCTTGAGGAATCGTCTGGGCAGCTTGTGGGAGCCGATTTCATCAAACAGGAAATACACTTTCACCCCGGCGCGGGCGCGGTCGATGAGCGCTTGTTGGAAGCTCATGCCGAGCGTGTCGTTTTTGACGATGAAGAAATTGACCAAGATATAGGACTTCGAATCGCGGATGGCGGTGAAAATGCGCTCGAAGGTCTCGTCGCCGTCGATCAGGAGTTCCAGATGGTTTCCCCGGGTAAAAGGAAGCCCACCGAGCATTCTTGCGGCGCGTTCGAAGGCATCGTCCTCGGGGATTTCCACCTCCAGTTTCAAAAGCCCCTGGTGCATCGATTCGGCGAGTTCGGCGAGACGCTCGTCGTTTTTCCTGCGTCCGCCGACGTTGACTGAAAAACGCGTGCGGCCTAACAGCCAGTAGAGCGGAATCGCCAGGAACGGCATGGCCACCAGCGAGATTACCCATGCGATGGTGCCCTGCGACGTGCGCACATTCATCAATGCATGCAGGACGTGGAGGATCCCCACAATTTCGAATGCCACCAGCAGGGAAATGCCCACCCAGGTTTCGGCTTCTATCCCGTATAACTCCATTGGGAAAAGCTTAGATGCCGGAGTCCGGGAAACAAGCTTTCATGCGTGGGTCGGGTTTCTCACTCCGATGTCACATTGCCCAGGGCAATCAAGCCAGGGAATTTTCAACCGCAGATGGACCCAGATTTCCGCAGATGAAAGAGGGATGATGCCCGCACCATTGCGAAGGGAACCGAATCGTGCCCTGATCACGAGAATAACTCCGTGGTTTCATCCATTTCCGCGTTCATCTGCGTTCATCCGCGGTTCATTTGTTCTTTATCGGAGTCCGTGATCCCTGGCTTGATCGCCGTGTCGCATTGCCTAGCAGACGGAGCTTGTCAGCGGTTAGTGGGTTTGTTAAGAATTTCGTCCTTATGGAAAATTCAAATCCCATGTCATCCTCCGCACCGGTTCCTCCCATCGCTCCCAAGAAAGGTCTCGGCACCGGTGCCAAGATCGGCATCGGCTGCGGCGTCATCGTCCTTCTGGGCATCATCGCCTTCATCATCAGCGCCGTCTTTCTCGGCGGCAAATTGAAGGATTTCGCGGACGAAATGCAGAAGAACCCCACCCGCGCAACCGCGAACGTGATGGTCAAAACCACTGCCTTTGAAATGGTAGCGGAGGATGACGCCAACAAACGCTACACTCTTAAAGAGAAAAGCAGCGGCAAGCTCACCACCGTTTATTGGGATGAGAAAACGCAGACTCCGTTGACCATTGAGGGGGATTTCTCCGCCATTCCCGCACCCGCTGCGGCGGATGCCTTGCCCGCACCAGCACCTGCTCCTGCCCCCGCTGCCGCTCCGGAAGAACCTTGATCCGTGATGCCCGCAGGTTTCCCCTCCCCCTGTCGCCGGGGGGATGGGACTCAGTCGGTTTTCCCGGCCATTTCCTCTTCGTGCGAAAGCACCACAAGCAAGACCTGAATGCCGTGGCGTGCGGCGCTTGCCTTGAGGAGGTTGCGAATGGCTGAGGCCGTGTGGCCTCCGGTTCCCACCAGGATGGCCACATCGCGCTTCACCAGCACCACCTTGAAGCGCAGGACCCGCGGCGCGATTTCCTTCACCTTGATCGTGGCGTGACGCGGTTCATCCACCAAACCCACCACGACACATTCGAGGAAGCCTTTCAGTTGAAGGATCACGGATTGGATTTCGCTCGCAGCTTCCGGCTCAGGCTTGGGCTCAGACTTGGACTTGGACTTGGGTTCGAGGTCCTTGGAGGTCATCGGATGTTCGGAATGGAGTGCGTCACGGAAATCCCATTCCATCACTTTGTAAGCGGCAGTGCGTTTCACCAGATCCACGATGTCCACTTCCTGTTTGGCCAACTTGTTGACGGCTGGCAGGACCGTCCGGAAGTCCCATTCCATCACCCGGATGCTGCCAAGCCTTCGCAGGGATTTTGAAATTTCCACTTCCTTGAGATCCTTGTTGAGCAAGGACATGAAGTCCCAGTCATTGACCTGGATTTCGCCCAACTGTTTCAGCGAGTCGGTGAGTTTGGAAATCGGTTTGGCCATGGCGGATGGTGCGAAAGGATTCAGACGCCGGACTCTATCTCAAATCGCCACGCGCTGGCAACTCCGGAAGACCTTCGGAAAAATCAGCGCGAGACCCGCAGCCGAATGAAGCGAATCGGGCCTGCCAGAGTATCGCGGACGACCAACTCCGATGGCGTTTCCGCTTCAATGAAAGTATTCGCGGATGACCATGATCCCGGCCCTGCCAGATCGCCCGCGGTCTCGACGGTGTAAGTCACATCCGTGGCCGCCGGATTCCGCTGGAGGTTCATGCGGAGGTATTCCGTGCCCTCCACCGTCACACGGTCCACAAACCAGGTCGCGGGTTCTGAAGAGTTGGGGTCGCTGGCGAGCGCGTATTCCATCAAGTTGATCACGCCGTCTTGATCCGGATCCGCATTCTCACCGGCCACGGCGGGGTTCTCTGCCTCCACGCCGAATTCGGTGATCTGCCATGCTTCGAAAGGAGGCAGTGGTGTGTATTCGAGCACCAGATCATTTCCCTGGATGGCCAATTCCCAGTTCCCCAGCCCGGCGGTGAAACCTGAGGCATCGATTTCAAATTGATTGATATCAAATCCAGTGATGGGAGCGGTGCTGCGCAGCACGACGAAGGCCGAAGGGCTGTTTGAAAAATTCGTGATGTCCTCATCACTCACCGCAATCACAAGGCCGGTGGCATCTGTTAGATCGACGGATGCGGCTTCCACGCGGTCATGGCCGGCACTCGGAGCAGCCGACCAATCCCCCACCTGCCATTCGATGCGGGCGCCTGACTCAAAGTTGAGCGGGCCAGTGGTCAGGACGCCCACGCCATCGCCTGGAGCCAAAGTCCCGGCAAGCGTGATGGGCGGAGTATAAGTTCCCGAGCCGGACAAGGTGGCCGCCGCCTGCACATTCATGCCTTCGCTGGAAGGAAAAGAACCATTCAAGCGAAGCTCGCCCGCAGTGACGGCAATGCTTCCGGAAAGAGTGTTCGCGGCGTTGATAGCGAGCCGTCCATTGCCGGATTTGGTGATATCACCTGTTCCTTCCAACACTTCATCCATTGTGATATCACCATCCCCGTCGATCAACCAGGGTCCGGAAACCTCGATGTCATCGCCAGCGTTTCCTGCGAGGGTGAGCTCGCTATTGGCCGCCGTATAGCGAAGCGTGCCACCGCTGGATGTGACGGTG
>JALOTR010000159.1 GCA_025457805.1 Akkermansiaceae bacterium
GAGCCAGCGATAGAGAAATTTGTGCTCGCAGAAAATCACCGGGTCATCGATCGCCACCGCATCGATGAGCATGTGATAGGCATCCGAGACCGTGGCCGGCGTGAGCACCACGAGGCCCGGGTACTGTGCATAGATGCCCTCCATGCTCTGGCTGTGAAAGGGACCCGAACCCGCCGTGCCACCCGATGGCAGGCGCACGGTGATCGGAATGGGCATTCCCGTGCGGTAAAAGTGCGTGGCAGCCTGATTGATGATCTGGTTGAAAGCGATCGATGAGAAATCCGCAAACTGCATCTCGATGATCGGTCGCATGCCCTCGATGGCCGCGCCCACAGCGAGGCCGATCCCGCGCCCACAGCGAGGCCGATCATCGCATCTTCCGAGAGCGGGCTATCAAAAACCCTGTTGGGAAATTGATCCGCAAGCCCCTTGGTCGCCTTGAAGGCCCCGCCGAAGGTGGCGATGTCCTGGCCGTAGAGAAACACGCGCGGATCTTCCCGCAGCAGGGTTTCCTGTGCTTCGCGGATGGCATCGATGTAGGTAACGCTCACGGGTAAACAGGCTGGGCGGAGGGTGAAACCGAAAGGGGAAACTTCGTCGCAAGCGCGGTCCAATTTTCCTGATAGGGATCAGGGACTGCTTCCTGCTGGGCCTGGGCGACGGCGCGCTGGACTTCTTCCGCAAACTCATCCTGCCAGGCGAAAATTTCATCCACCGTGGCATGCCCGCCTTCCACCAACTGGCGCATCGCCACTTCGATGCAATCGCGGCCATAGTGACTCTTGCGCACTTCATCGGGGACGTAGGAGCCATCGTCGTGCTCGCCGTGACCGGAAAGTCTCAACAATCGCGCGACCACCAACTGCGGCCCACCTCCCTCGCGTGCCCGGCGGATCGCCTCCGTGATCACTGTGGCACAGGCCAGCAAATCGGTGCCATCTACGGAAAATCCGCCGACGCCATAACCCTTGGCCTTGTCCACCAGATCCTCGCAAACGAACTGGCGGCTGTTGGGCGTGGAGTAGGCGAACTGGTTGTTTCCGATCACCAGAACCAACGGCAGTTTCTCCACCGCGGCCAAGTTCAAACCCTCATGAAATGCGCCGGTCGAAGAAGCTCCGTCGCCAATGCAGGTGGCCCCCACCCGTCCTTCAAGATCGCCGCGCAAACGCCGCGCAAACAACATGCCCGCCACCACCGGCACCTGCGCCCCGAGGTGGGAAATCATCGCGGGCATTCCCATTTCCGGACGCCCACGGTGGATATTGCCGTCGCGCCCGCGCATGGGCCCGAGCGAGGAACCGAGGTAGGTCCGCGTGCAATCGATCAATGGCTCGCCAAACGCCGTCCGCCCCGCCTGATCGCGGATCAGTGGGGCAAAGAAATCTTTCCCTTGGATCAAGGCGGTCCCGAGCGTGGCACTCACCGCCTCCTGACCACGACCCAGATACACGCCGCCGACGATCTTTCCCGCCTTGTAGAGACTGGAGAGCTTGTTTTCCAAAATGCGTGCACGGAGCATCGAATGAAACACCGACCGCAGGAAATCGCGGTTTTTCGCCAATCCATGGGTGTTTGCTGTCATGTCCAAGTGGGGCACGGGGGGAGATTAAAGAGAGTGAGAATGCAACCTGCAACCGGATTCCCGTCAAAGTCCATCAGATCCCCCGATTCCACCCGCCAAGTCCCTCACTGCAAGCCCATTGCCTCAATCAAAAAGGCAAGGACCGCCCTCCAGGCTTTCCGTAAAATGGCAGGGATGGACCTCCGGGCCGTCCGGCGAAAGGAACGCGAATGAATCGCCGATGAAGATCCGTTCCGTCCCCCATCGGCCTTCCCATTCACTCCACTTTCTCCGAGTCGTCGTTAAAAGGCAGGGACCGCCTCTCCGAGCGGTCCAAGGTAGGGACCGATCCTTCCTGGCCCGGCGTAGCCTGAGCGAAGACGGCCGGGCGGTCCGGCGAAAGGGAAGCGAATGCTGGGCCGATGAGAGCCGGAACGACCCCGTATCGGCTTTTTATTCTCCCCACTTTCGCGCGGACGGCCCGGAGGTCCATCCCTGCCATATTAGCGCTGAACGCATCCCCTCGGGCAGGGACCGTCTCTCCGAGCGGTCCGGAAAAAGGCAGGGACCGTCTCTCCGAGCGGTCCGGCGCGTGGAAAGCGAATGATGAGCGAATGTGCGGCCGTTCCGGCTTCCATTCGCTTTCCATTCTCCCCACACGCACAGGACGGCCCGGAGGTCCATCCCTACCTTTCCGCCAGTGCGTCTTCACCTACCTACTTGCACACCGGGCACGAATTCAGCTGCGTGAAAAAGTCATTCCCCTTGTTGTCCACGAGGATGAAAGCCGGGAAATTCTCCACGGTGATTTTCCAAACCGCTTCCATGCCCAGCTCCGGAAATGCCACGACTTCCTGCGACTTGATATGATCCTGCGCCAGCAAGGCAGCAGGCCCGCCGGCGGAGCCGAGATAAAACCCGCCATGCGCCTTGCAGGCATCGGTCACGGCTTTGGAGCGATTGCCCTTGGCCAGCATGACCATCGAGCCGCCGTTGGCCTGGAAGAGATCGACATAACTGTCCATCCGCCCCGCCGTTGTCGGGCCGAAGGATCCGGATGCCATGCCCGCCGGAGTCTTGGCCGGACCTGCATAGTAAACCGGATACTTCTTGAAGTAATCCGGCAGCGCACCGTCCTGCTCCAGAATTTCCTTCAGCTTGGCGTGGGCGATGTCCCTCGCAACGATGATGGTTCCAGTAAGCGCCACGGCGGTGGTCACCGGATATTTGGAAAGTGTTTTCAGAGTTTCCTCCATCCCAAGATCAAGATCGATGGGCACTCCCTTGAACTTCCAATCGCGATATTTCTCCGGAATGAAACGTCCCGGATTCTTTTCGAGCTTCTCGATGAAAATGCCATCTTTGGTGATCTTGGCCTTGGCTTGCCGATCCGCCGAACAGGAAACTCCGATTCCCACCGGGCACGATGCGCCATGGCGCGGCAAACGGACGACCCGCACATCAAGTGCAAAGTATTTGCCACCAAACTGCGCGCCGATCCCCACCTCGCGGGCAATCTCTAACAATTCTTTCTCCAGTTCGATGTCGCGGAAAGCCTGGCCATGTTCGTTGCCCTCGGTGGGCAGCGCGTCATAATACTTGGTCGAGGCAAGTTTCACCGTTTTCAGGCAGTTTTCCGCCGAAGTGCCGCCGATCACAAAGGCAAGATGATAGGGCGGGCAGGCCGCAGTGCCGAGCGAACGCATCTTCTCCGTGCAGAATTCCTTGAGACGCGTGGGATTGAGCAGGGCCTTGGTTTCCTGATAGAGAAATGTCTTGTTGGCGGAGCCGCCTCCTTTGCTTACGAAAAGGAATTTATACGCATCGCCCTCCGTCGCATAAAGATCGATCTGCGCGGGCAGATTGGTCTTCGTATTCACCTCGTCATACATGTTGAGCGGGGCGGTCTGCGAGTAGCGCAGGTTTTCCTTGGTATAAGTCTGATAGATTCCTTTGGATAGAAACTCGGCATCATCGCAGCCGGTCCACACCTGCTGGCCCTTCTTCGCCACGATGGTGGCGGTGCCGGTGTCCTGACAGAAGGGCAGGATGCCGTGCGAGGCGATCTCCGCATTCTTCAACATCATCAAGGCCACCATCCGGTCGTTTTCCGATGCATCGTCGTCGTCCAGAATGGCCGCCACCTGCGCAAGGTGGGCGGGACGAAGGGTGAAATTGATCGCCTTGATCGCCTCCGCGGCCAACAGGGTGAGCGCCTCGGGTGCCACCTTGAGCAGCGGTTGGCCCTCGAACTCGGAAACGGCAACGTGCTCCGTGGTCAAAAGCTCGTATTCGGTCGTATCGGGACCGAGCGGGAAAGGATCCTGGTAGAAGAACGGTTTGTCGGACATGGCGTGCGGCCCTTTCTACGGCGGGCCGGGGAGCCGTGCAAACCGTTTCCCCACCCCCCGCAAGCCGGGCGCGGGGAAAGGCAGGATTCGCGGGGCAGGCGGAGCCTCGGACCGCGCCCCACGCGATCACGTAAGTCGCGCAGGCTTGGCGGCAGGCGGCTGGCTTGATAATTAGGAAATGTTGAAAGGCAAGCATCACCCTCACCAAATGATTTTCCTCTGCATCGCGGCTCTCGCGGTTTGGGCAGGGGTCCTGATTTTGCTCGTCGCCCTCGTCTTGTGGGCAGGGATTTCCATCCTCTGGGTGGCGGGAGCCGCCCTCGCCCTCGTGGCTCTGATTTGGGTGGCGCTGCTGCTCGTCCAAAAGCCCGCCCGCAAGATCGAATTGGACTCCGGCGAACTCCGCCCGCTTCCCGCGCGCTGAGTGCATCGCCAAAAGATGGCATGTCGTCACAAGATCCGGCTTGCCCCTGTCAATCATGTCTATCAGGTTGCTGCCGACGATTCATCGCTGAATGAACATGGCTTGTTTCGTTTTCGGCTTATGGCTCGGCTCAAGTTTTCTCCCCCCTCGTTCCGCATCCTCCTCCTTGCTTGGGGAATCATCACTTCCTCATCGCTACATGCGGCGACGATCATCGATTCGATCGATCCGCAGCAATATCGCGATGAGGCGTCCCTCTATCCCTCCGTCGCGGAACTGACGGGTGCCATCTTCGGCGGATCCGGCGTCGTGATATCAGATCGCTGGGTGCTCACCGCAGGACACATCGCCTTGGGAAAAACGGGTGGAACCGTGACGGTCGGTGGAAACTCCTACACGGTGCAAAGTTCCATCGTGCATCCCAATTATTCCTATCCATCCAATCCTAATGATATTGGATTGCTCTATCTGTCTTCCTCTATCAGCGGGGTTGCGCCGGCGAAGATGTTGAAACTCGATGGTCCGCTCTCGATCCTCGGCCGCGAAGCCACATGGGTGGGACATGGACTCGGCGGCAATGGAGTTTTCGGCGCGGCGGGACCTTTGGACTTCCGCGCGTTCACCAACATCATCGATGTCATGGGCCCTGCGTATGGGCTTACCGATACCGCCTTCGTTTCGGACTTCGACAACCCCGACGGCTCCACCACCACCTCTGGCTCCGATCCCACCGCCACGCGCCTTGAGGGAAATGTCGCAAGCGGCGACAGCGGGGGAGGGGTTTTCATCACGGTGGATGGAGTAAGATATCTCGTTGGTATCAGCAGTTTCACCGGCGGCTTCGTGGCAGGTGCGAATTCCAAATACGGCAGCATCAGCGGTGCTACAAATCTCCAGTTGTTTCACGATTGGATCGCCGATGAAACCGGCGTGACCGCCATCCCCGAACCCGGCGTGTTCGGGCTCTGCCTCATCACCGCAGGCCTCGCCTTGCTGCCACGCCGCCGCGCCGCAAAATAAGGAGGAGGGACCTTATTGTCCCTCATCTTCGCGGTAAGGAGGAGGGACCTCATTGTCCCTCATATTCGAGAAAGAGGCGACAATAAGGTCGCCACTCCTAAAGCCCAAGCACGCCAGCTCCTCCACCCCTGCCGCCCTGTGACAGATCTTGCAGTGCGGGCTGTATCCTCCAAACTCCCGCTTAGCCCATTCATGAAAACCCCCATCGCGCTCCTCGCCGCCTGCCTGATCCTTGCCGCGCACGCCGCAGCCGCCCCGGATAAGCCCAATATTGTTTTGGTGCTCTTCGATGACTTGGGCTACGGCGAGCCCAAGTCCTATCGTGCTGCGAGCAAGCTTGAGACGCCCCGCCTGGACCGACTGGCCGCCGAGGGCATGCACTTCACGGATGCCCACTCCGCCGCCGCCGTTTGCACTCCCACCCGTTACGGATTGCTGACTGGCCGGTATCCGTCCCGCATCGGGCAATATGGCGTGCTCACCACCTTCAGTCCGCCCATTATCCCGGAATCACGGCTCACCCTGCCAGCTTTCCTCAAGCGGCACGGCTACCAGACCGCCTGCATTGGAAAATGGCACCTCGGCCTCCAGTGGGAAAAAAAGGCAGGAACCGAATCCATGGTCCCCATCGGTTCCCGGATCACCAGCGGTCCGAATCAGCTTGGATTCGATGATTTCTACGGCTTCACCCACGCCCGCAACATCCGCACCATCATCGGGCAGGACCGGGTGGTGGAATACGTCACGGAGGTGGAAAACCAGCCCCGCATGATCTCCAAAGCCGTCCAGTGGTTGGAAAACCGGGAGCCCGGCAAACCCTTTTTCCTCTACTTCCCCATGTGCCCGCCCCACACGCCGCTCGTTCCCGCTCCGGAATTTGTGGGCAAGAGCGGCTCCATCGATGAAATCGGAAAAGATCCGAAATACGGAGACTGGCTCTATCAGGGCGATCACATGCTCGGGCAACTTCTCGATGCCCTCGATCGCAAGGGACTTGCCGCCAACACGATGGTCATCGTCACCTCGGACAATGGCGCTGCGGGCCGCCCCTATCCGCCCTTCCGCGGCCAGAAAACCACCATCCACGAAGGCGGCCACCGCGTGCCCTTCATCGTCCGCTGGCCGGGAAAGGTGCCTCCTGGTAGCCGTTGCGATCAAACCATCTGCCTCAATGACATCCTCGCCACCTGTGCCGACGTCTTGAATGACAAACTCCCCGAAGATGCCGGGGAGGATAGCGTGAGCATCTTGCCCGCATTGCTCGGCACCGCCAGCCAGCCCTTGCGGGAAGCCACCCTTCACCAATCCCAAGGCCGGGACCTCGCCATCCGGCAGGGACCTTGGAAACTGGTCTTTCTGAAAAACAGAAAACGCCACCTCTATCATCTCACCGACGATCCCGGAGAAACCAAAGACCTCGCCGCAAAGCATCCCCAACTCGTGGCGCAAATGACCCAACTCCTGAAACAATACATCGCCAAGGGCCGCAGCACCCCAGGCACCCAACAGCCTTCCTCAGATTCAGTCGCCTGGCCCATGCTGAAAGAGAAGAAATGATAACTCCCAGGGCTCGGTTGAGAGGTAAGGAGGAGGGACCTTATTGTCCCTCTTCTT
>JALOTR010000160.1 GCA_025457805.1 Akkermansiaceae bacterium
GCAAACTTCCAGCACTCTCCATGCAAACGGCATGCTCGCGATTTCATGGCACGGCGAGCGGGGAAAATCCTACGAACTCCTCAGCGGTCCCAGTCCGGCAAACATGACAGATTCCCTGAAGCTCGCCGGTGACGGCGAAACTTTGATTGCCGAAATGGAGATCGGTCAAAGCAGCTCCCGCTTCGCACGTGTGGCCGTCAGGGATCTCGATACCGATGGCGACGGACTGAATGATTGGGAGGAAGTCGTATCCGGCTTCAATCCGGCGAGAAAATACACCGAAGGCCTCGGCAGCACCTCCACCAGCAACCCCATCACTGATTTCCAGCGGCTCAGCACCATGCTGAGCGCAAGCACCAACACCCTCACACTCGCCGCTGCCGACGCCGCGATGTCCGAAGACTGGCCCGATCCCGGTCGCTTCGTGATCCGCCGCAGTGGAAATCTCAATCCAATCACCATCGGCCTTTCCTTCGGAGGCAGCGCCACTCCAGGCAGCGATTATCAGACGCCACCTGCCACCATCACCCTTCCTTTCGGCAAGGACGAGGTCGCAGTCGAAATCAGCCCGCTCCCGGACGGTGCTGCAGAAGCGCCGGAAACCATCACCCTCAGTCTGCTTCCCGGAACCGGTTACACCGCCGCCGCGCCTCTCACCGCGACCTTGGAACTCGCGGATGCCATTTCCGGCAAACCCTCCGCCAAGCCCGCTGCGCGTTTTCTCACCCAATGCACCTTCGGCCCCGCTCCCGAGGAACTGGACCGTGTGATGGACCTCGGCTTCAGCGCATGGCTCGACGAGCAATTCCAGAAGGGGCCCAACCTGCACCTGCCCATCGTCCAAGTCTGGCAAGCCGAACTGCAAACTTCGACATTCTCCAACAGCCCCCGCGTGAGTTCGGAACACCGGATGGAGGCATGGTGGCGGCAAACGATGCGCTCGGACTCCAGTTCGGATCCACTACGCCAACGCATGGCATTCGCCCTGAGCCAGATTTTTGTCATCTCGGATCGCATGGAATCATTGAGTGCCGATCAGCGCGGGATGACCAGCTACTACGACACCCTGCTTACCCACTCGTTCAGCACCTACCGCGAACTCCTTGAAGCCGTCACCCGTCATCCGTGGATGGGGCTCTATTTGAGTGCCCTGCGAAACCGCAAGGCCAACCTCTCGCTCAACCGTTTCCCGGATGAAAACTACTCTCGCGAGGTCATGCAGCTCTTCAGCATCGGCTTGTGGTTGCTCAATCCGGATGGAAGCCAGAAGCTCTCGAATGGCAGCGACCTCGGTCCGGACGGAGAACTCATCCCTGCCGGCGAACCGATCCCCACCTATGGTCAGGATGATGTCAGCGAAGTCGCGCGGGTTTTCACCGGTCTGAGCTACAGCAAACGCTTCGTCTCCAGCACGGACCCGGGTGAAATCGATACCACCGCCTTCTCCCAAAGCAATAGCGTCCCTTGGCATCCGATGCGCATGTTTGATGGCGAGCACGATCAGGCGGCCAAAAGCATCAGCCTGCCCGGTGCCCCCACCCTTGAGCTGCCCGCCCGCAGCGGCACCTCCACCAACAGCCAGACCGGCGGCAATGCCGACCTTGCCGCCTTCCTCGACTACCTATCCACCCACCCGAACACCGCGCCCTTCATCAGCCGCCTGCTCATCCAGCGCTTGGTCACCTCCAATCCCACCCCCGCCTACGTGGCCCGTGTCTCTTCGGTCTTCACCTCCAGCGGTGGCGATCTCCAGGAAGTCCTGCGGACCATCCTGTTGGACAGCGAGGCACGCGACCCCTCACGCCTCACCCACCCTGCCCATGGATTGGTCCGTGAGCCCTACACCCGCTATGTCGCCATGGCCCGCGTAATGGAGGCCGCGCCGGCGGATCCGAGTGCGGGCGGCAGATATCGCGGATTCGGCTCGCTTGATGGCAACCTGCTCCAGCGGCCCATGAGCGCGCCGAGCGTCTTCAACTTCTATTCACCCGAAAACAAACCGGCCGGTCCACTGCGTGACAACGGTTTGGCATCGCCGGAAATGCAGATCATCAACAGCGTTTCCTCCATCACCGGACCGAACGTTTATTCCGATCAGCTCCGCGTCACAAGCACCACCCTCAACACCGGCACCCCGCCCACCAACAGCGGCTGGACCCAACTCAATCCTTCGACCCAGAACGACAACGCTGCCACCCCGGAGAATGAAAACTTCTGGAACACCCGCATCAACGAGCAGGCATGGCTCGACCTCGCAACCTCCAATCCCGCCGCGCTCGCGCCGGACGCGATGGTCGCCAAACTCGATGAAATGCTCTGTTACGGCAACATGAGCCAGCCCACCTTCCGGGCCGTCACCCGCGCCTTGAACCGCTTGGACGATCCTTTCGCCAGCGGCGTCACGGCCCTTGTCCGCGACCAACGCATCCGCGCCCGCCTCCGCAACGCCATCCACCTCATCACCACTTCGGCGGACTACGCCGTACTCAAATAAAACCCGCCATGTCCAGGCCCGTCACCCGCCGCCAGTTCCTCGCCCAGTCGAGTTGTGCCTCCGTCGGCTCGCTGGGACTGCTTTCCACCCTGCTCAACCTCCGCATGGCAGGATCCGCCCTTGCCCAGGGCGGCCCGCCAGCCGGTGAGGACCGCGCCCTGGTCTGCCTGTTCTTCGCCGGTGGCATTGATTCCTACAACCTGCTCATGCCCGTGAGCGGCAGCAGTGTTTACAACAATTACGTCACCACCCGCGGCGGACTCTACGATGCGGTGAACAATGCCGACGGCCTCGCCATCAATGGACTTCCCCTCGCCGCCCACGCCACCGATCCCTTCGGCTTCGGCGTCCACCCGAAGTGCGGCGACCACAATGCCCTCCCGGGGATGCAGTCGCTCTACGCCTCCGGGAATCTCGCCTTCGTCAGCAATGTGGGCACCCTCGTGGAACGCACGGACAAGGAAAAATACAACGCCGGTCTCGCCCGCCCGCGTGGCCTCTATTCCCATTCCGACCAGGTCCGCCAGTGGCATACCTCCGTCACCACCCAGACCGGAGCACTCGGCTGGGCCGGCACCGCCGCCGATCTGCTCCACGCGGGAAACCAGAACGCCAAGGTTTCCATGAACATCTCCCTCGGTGGCAACAACGTCTGGCAAACGGGCAACAAGCTCTTCGCCTACAGCGTCGGCACCAGCGGCAGCACCCTGCCCAGCGATTACAACTCGCCTTACGAAAATCCGACCGTCAGCGCCACCAGTCGCAGCGCCATCCGCACCGCCGCCATCGACAACCTCGTCCAGCAGGAACACCAGAACCTGCTCGACCAGACCTTCACGCAAAACCTCAAGGACTCCATCGAAGCCAGCGCCGCCTTTCGCGATGCCTTCAATGACAACCCGATCACCACCCCCTTTCCGGGCGATGCCGCTTACGTCTATCCTCCCGGTTTCACCTCGTCCAACGACCCCGCACGCACGCTTGGCCAACAGTTCAAAGCCGTCGTCCGCTCGATCAAGGCCCGCCAGACACTCGGCCTCCGCCGTCAGACGTTCTTCGTCAACTACGGTGGCTGGGATCATCACGACGAGGTCATCAACACCATGGATCGCATGATCGATGTGGTGAACCGCTGCCTCATCGCCTACTGGCAGGCGCTCGGGGAGATCGGCATGCAGGAACAGGTCACCCTCTACACCGCGTCGGACTTCGCCCGCACCCTCACCTCGAATGGCGCAGGCTCCGACCACGCCTGGGGCGGCAACATGTTCGTGCTCGGCGGGGCGGTGAACGGCGGACGCGTCTATGGCACCTATCCGGACGTCGCCCTCAATGCCCCGAGCGTCGTCACCAGCCGCGGTGCCACCCTGCCCGGCATCTCGGTGGATGAATATTTCGCCGAACTCGCCCTGTGGCTCGGAGTCACTCCCGGCGACCTCTCCAGCGTGCTCCCCCGCGTCACCACCTTCTACAGTCCCGGCGGGGCGGCGCCCGTCGGTTTCATGCAGGCATGAGAAAACCCGCCATCCTCTGGCCGATCCTCGCCGCCATTCTTGTGGTGATCGTTTGGCTCGCCAGCCGTCCGGGAAATCCACCATCGCCCACCCCGCCGCCACCGGTTTCCAGCGCGGCGCCGCTGCCCAAAGCGCCGGACCTCTTGGAATCCCGCACCGCCACTCCGGAAAATCCCTCCGAGTCCTGGGAACGCCTGCTCGCCCGCGACGGCTCGCCGACTGAAGACCGCGATGCCCTCGCGGACCTCGTCACCAACTATCTCCAGGCACTTCCTGATTCCCGCCGCCCTCCACTCGGAGCCAATGACGAAATCACCCGCGCGCTCACTGACAAGGAAGCCCTCGGCAATGCCGCCCTGCCCGCCAATCATCCCGGGATCATCGATCGCCAACTCATGGACCGCTGGGGAACTCCTTGGCATTTCCACCAACAATCCGCCGATCTCATTGAAGTCCGCTCCGCCGGTCCCGACCGCCGCCTCTTCACCCCGGACGACATCACTCCGCCCGCCACCGCAGGCAGCAGTAACAGCGAGAGCGAGCGTTGAGTGGTGACGCGATGAGGAGGGGCGACCTTACTGTCGCCTCATTTTGCATCGCAAGATGAGGGACAGCAAGTTCCCTTCCGAAGTAAGCGGTCAACAGAACCCCACTATCCAGCGGAACCCGGGAGTGCTTAGGGTGGCCCACCGTGTCATCCACCACCGGATCCACTCCGACCCACATCGTCAAATCCGACCGTACTGGCCGCACGCGCTACACCCGGCAATACAAACAAGAGGTTCTTGCCGCCTTTGAATCCAGTTCACTCAGTGCGCCCGGCCCCACAATGATCGAACCGCAACGCGGTTCCGGACTTCGCGGAAGGGAAAATGGAGGAACCACGAATCTAACGAATCGAACGAATCTTTGTTTCAATTGTTCTGACCGCACGTACGCCTTCTATCTTTCAATCTCAAATCTTGGATCTCCCGAATCCCAACGGGATTCCGCACCTCAGCCCAGGGTTGGCCGAATGCAATAAGGCCTACCCTGGGAATCTCGCCACAACCATCTTCGAACCGCAACGCGGTTCCGCAGGATGAACGCAACGGCAAACTGTGACGCTTACCTGCCGGGGAGAATGCCACCCGCCACTCGGCCAGGGCATGGCAGGGGCGGTAAGGGGCGCTTTCAGCCCATTGCCGATGTGGAGCATGGGAGGGAGATCGAGGTTCGTAAACAGAACGCCATCCCTAGGCGCCGTGGCAATCCCAAGGAGTAACGACCTTACTGTCGTTTCTTCATCCCAAAACCTGGGGACAATAGGGTCCCCGCTTCTCGGAGTCCCGCATACCAGCCCGGAGCATCGCCCTTCAGCCTTTCACGCCTGCTGGCACCCCGCGAAAATACCGCTGGAACAACTCTTCAGCGACATTCTCCGCATCATCCGTCAGGAGAGTCTTAACTTCTCCAAAGCGCAGCGTGCTCTCGCGCGGCCGCACCAACTCGTTGAATGCAAGTTGGCATTCCTTGGGGCCTTTCACCCGTCCGCTGATGCGTTTGACATCTTTGCCCATCGCCGCCACCGCGGCTTCAAAAGCGGCCGGGTGATATCACTCAAACCACTCCTTGGGATCCAATCCATAAAACCCTTTCAGTTCGGCATAGAGTTCCGGGTATCTCTTGTGCAACTGCCGGGGCTTCTCGAAAAACGTTTCCGTGGCCACGGCGAAGAACTCCGCCGGCATCGTCGCGCCGTAGGGATCCAGCAAGGTCCGTTTCCCCGCCTCGAGACTCGCCAACAGCTCGGCGTAGTTCGCCGTGAAAACCAGCGCCCAGGACCGATAGGTCTCGCGGCTCGGCAGGGAGGGCGCGCCATCCGTCTGCCCGTCTTCGTGATCCAGTTGATGGGCGAATTCATGAAACGTCACATTCCGGGCGTCATGCACGTTCCGCGCCCCCTGCTCCACGGAATCCCACGCCAGCACCACCGTCCCGGTTTCCCAGGACTCTCCCAGCCGCCGCACCACCTCTTCCGTCACCACTCCAACAGAGTCCTGCCGTATCTGCACCGAGCTGAAAGTCGTCGGATAGAGATAGACCACCTTCAGGTCCGGATAGGGAACGCCCTCCCGGTTCAGCACTAGCAGGCACGCCTGCGCCGCCACCGTCAGCACCATTCCCTCGTCCAGCTCCAGGCCGTTGCAGCCCTCGAAACGGATGGACCCGATGAACAGGCCGATCCGCTCGTGCAGCCGCGCTCTCAACTCCTCCGTCAGCCGCGAATACAGGGGAACATTCCTGACCAGCAGGGCTGTCCATTCCTCCTTGAACCCCGCCTCCATCCGCTCCGCATCCCCGAACAGGGACTTCAATGTCTGCCAGATCATCGGGCGGAAAATAACAGTTCCCGGGCACTCCGCCAGCTCCATATTCCCGTGCGCTTGCCTCTGGCCCATTCCCTGTTTCTCTGTCGAATTGAAGTGGTCTATCACCACGCACATCACCGGACGAGTTCTAGGGCGGTCGGATGGATACCCAGAGAACTTTTCCTCACATTAAGGATGGTGCGAAAGGCACTCACGTCATCTTTGGACGTATGAACCAATCCACATTTTGCATCCGTCTGTCCGGCGGAGTGGAAGTCTGCGAGGATCTGAAGGGTTTGCGCGGCTTCTTCGGTTTTCGGCTCCGCAGTGGCAAACTGAGGC
>JALOTR010000161.1 GCA_025457805.1 Akkermansiaceae bacterium
AGGCATCGAGCAATAGTCCAAAAAAGACGTCGCCGGCACAATCATCGAGTTCATCGAGCGCACCGCCCTCAAGCCTTCGAAGCCCACGGACAAGTGAGCAAAGCATTCTGAGCAAAGCATGCTTGTGCGGGGTGTGGGATTGAAATAAGACAAATTTTTCGTAGCCTACAAAGCAATCCAAGGTTGGAGAGGGAAGCCATGTCCGTTGCAGAAAAACTCAAAGCAGAAGGCCGCGTCGAAGGTCGCGTCGAAGGCCGCGTCGAAGGCCGGAAGGTGGGGCGTGAGGAGGGTGTCTGGATCGGCCGTATCCAGCTTCTGGAGGAGTTTCTGGAATCCACTCCCACTCCTCTTTCGACCCTTGAGGACCTCTCTCTGGAAGGGCTCACCGAGCTTCATGCCAGCCTGCACGCCGACTACGAGGCCCGTTTCAAGCGCCGCTGAGGCAGGCAAGTCCGGCGAGATGCATGCTTGCCAGCGGGCGGCGCGGTCTTCATTTTCCCGCGCATGTCACGCCAGCACCGCATCACCATCCTCGCCGGAGACGGCATCGGCCCCGAAGTCATGGACGAAGCCGTCCGCGTTCTCGAAGCTGTGGAAGCCAAATTCGGATTCACGGTTTCCCGCAGCGAACACCTTGTCGGCGGCGCGGCCATTGACGCCACGGGTCATCCCCTGCCACCGGAAACCGTCGCGGCTTCCGAACAAGCGGATGCGATTTTGTTCGGCTCCGTTGGCGGGCCAAAGTGGGAGAATCTTCCTCCCGATATCCAACCGGAGCGCGGCGCTCTGCTGCCCTTGCGCAAGCATTTCGGCCTTTTCGCCAACCTTCGCCCCGGAGTTTGCCTCCCTGCCCTCACCCATGCCTCACCGGTAAAACAGGAACTCATCGCCGATGGCTTCGACGTGCTGTGTGTGCGCGAACTTACCGGCGGAGTTTACTTCGGCTCGCCCAAGGGCCGCCATGAAGAAAACGGTGAACCTGTCGCGCTGGATACGATGATTTACAAAAAGAGCGAAATCCAACGCATCGCCCGCGTCGCCTTCACCGCCGCGATGGGCCGCAAGAAGCGCTTGCTCTCCGTGGACAAAGCCAACGTGCTCGCCTCCTCCGTGCTGTGGCGTGAGACGCTGGTGGAAATTTCCAAAGAGTTCCCGGAAGTCGAACTCTCGCACATGTATGTGGACAACGCCGCAATGCAGCTCATCCGCCGGCCGGGTTCCTTCGATGTCTTGGTCACGGAAAATCTGTTCGGCGACATCCTCTCCGATGAGATGGCAATGATCTCCGGCTCACTCGGCATGCTGCCCTCGGCATCCTTGGGAACCAAAAAGGAAGACGGCCTCTACTTCGGCATGTATGAGCCATCCGGCGGCTCTGCTCCGGACATCGCAGGTCAAGGCATCGCCAATCCCATCGCCCAGATCCTTTCGGTTGCCATGTTGCTGCGTTTCTCGCTCGGGGAAACCGAAGCCGCGGATGCCATCGAGAACGCTGTCGCCCAAAGCATCGCCGATGGCTTCCGCACTGGCGACATCGCCACCGGCCGCAAGGGGGAGACCAAAGTTGGCACCCAAGCCATGGGTGACGCGATTCTTGCCCGGCTCTGAGCTTCTTTCGCGATGGATCAAGGGGCTTCCCTCGGAAGCAGTTGATTCCAACAAAGATGCGCCTGGCTCAGGGAAAGCCATTGCTTTTCCCCTTGAGTGGAGGTGCTCTGTGTTTGTGTTTTCACCCGGTTGGGGGATGGCCCGAAACCAGCCTGCCGCCTATCGTGATTGACGTCTATCAGAGGCCAAAAAACCATCCCAAATGAAAACCATCCACATGATATCACTCGTCCTCTGTCTTTCCATGGGGGCGGTTGTCGCAATGCCGCTTTTCACCCAGGAAGGCGGCGATCCATCATTCTCCGAGGTTCTGAAATCCGGAAAACTGAAAAAAGGAGAGACTTCAAGGACCGGAGTCACCGGCTCCAGAATTGACGTGAACAATCAACTCATCGAGAATTCACCCGAGTCCAAACACGAAATCCCAAAGGCAATCCGGATTCATACCTTGGGCAACAGCGCGATCTCCCGGGCCGACTTCGGGAAATGGTCGCGATGGTATCAGGAAGACGGCAGCACCCAGGTCTTCCGGCTGTTCAAAGGTGAGGTCAACACCCGCAACACGAGGGCTAATGCCGCACGGACCGAGGCCTTCAGCAATCTGAGTTGGAAGAAAGGTGCGTGGCATGAGTGGAGCGGCACCTATACCATCGTCAAACCCCATGGTGCCGCGATTTTCCAAGCGAAGAACAACATCAATGATTGGTCGGTGCAGATCAACATGAATGCCAAGGGTGATGTCACACTCAATCACCGGAGGGGAAAAGACAAAGTCATCGCAAGCAACATGCTTGGCAAACCGTTCCGGATCCGGGTGAGGGACAATGGTGAGGACTATGAAGTCTTTCTGGATGGCGTGAAAATGGGCGAAGGATCCTATCAAAGACCGAAGGGCAACACCTCATTCCGTTGGGGCATGTATTTGGGCAAAAGCGAGGTGTTCCATGATGCGATGATCTTCGTTTCAGGTGCCACCATTGATGGAAAAGCAGCGAACTGAAATTTGCCTTCAGATCGTTCCGTCACGAGGCGATCCGATCCCGGGACGGTTGATTCAAGATCCTACCGGGTAGCGATCTTGTTCAGGTAATCCAGCCATCCCGCCTCAGTGGTGATTTCTCCGTCGGCCGCCCATGCGAACCCGGCACGATAGGAAATCCTCCCCTGCGCATCGGGCTTCACGATCAACAAGACCTCTTCCATGTTGCCGTCCTTGTCGCTTGCGGGAAGACGCACGGTGCGGACCACCGATGCAGGATCGACGATAAGCCCGGTGCCAAATCCCTTGCCCGCCAGTTTCTCGTAGGTGGCGATCATTCCGGCATCGCCTTTGAGCGTTACCGAAGCACCCTTGTTTTGGGTAGTGAGACCGATCGCCAATTCATGGGGCAGCGCAGTGCCAGGCTTCACATTCCTGAACCGCTGGTTGGGCTGGGTGGAAAAGGTGGACGTGATCTCACACAGCCGTTCACCAAGGCGCAGGCGCGTGGTGCGGTATTCCAGCACGTTCCTGCCCGCCAATTTCACCGGATACTGATAGACCGTGTGGAACTCTGCCACATCCGGTGCGGTCCAAATGATCTCGGCGCTTCGATAAGTATCCGATGTGATCAATTTGCCATCGATCCAAAGACCGAGGCCACCGCATCCGCGGGTATCGCCAACCTTGTAGGCATCGAGACCTTCGCCATGATCTTTGTGATAACTCTTTCCTTTCTTGAGTTCGTTGAGATACCAATTGTCAATCACCGGAACCGCGACGCGCTTGCACCAGACATCGATGCCGCTGTCTTCCGGTCCACTGCGGAGAGCCGGGCCATACACCCGAAAGGCCACCTTGTCGTTTTCCCATGCCAGATCATCCATCCGCTCCGGCACCAAGCGCACATAGGCACGGGGCTTGGTTTCCTCAGCCAGGATTTTTTCGGCCGCTTTCAGCAAAGCGGAGCCATCGGCAGGTTTCGTTCCCAACATGCGCAGAATCTCACTGCCCGCCAAAAGGAAGGCTCCGGTTCCGTAATCCTGCGTGGAACCCGCCTCCAGATGATCTGGGGCGGCTCCCACTGGCTGGACGTAACCCACAAGACCATCTGCATGGATCCGGGTCAGCAGGCCATTCCATGCACGAGTGATGATCGGCAGGTGGGTTTCACGATCCAGCAGGCCTTTGTGAACTCCCCAAGCGAGGCCGTAAGTGAAAAACCCGCTGCCGCTGGTCTCGCCTTCCGGAACTTCGAGTGGATCCAACAAACTCGGCCGCCAAAGTCCATCCGGCTGCTGCGCTGCAAGGATGGCCGTCGTCATTTCCTTGAAGAGCGTTTCATAGAAACCGCGCTTGGGATGATTTTCCGGAAGATGGTCCAACATCAACGCCAGGCCGCCATAAACCCAGCCGTTGCCGCGACTCCAGAAGGTTTTCCTGCCATTCGGGGTTTTCTTTTCAAAGAAAGTGGCATCCCGGAAAAACAATTTCTCCTGCCGATCGTAGAGGTGGTCATAGGTGAATTGGAACTCGGCATCAAGGAAGTCCAGATACTTGCGATCACCCGTCGCGGAATGGAGCCGCGCAAGCGTGGGCGGCGCCATGTAAACAGCATCACACCATGTCCACCGGTCACTCACCGTGACTCCCTTGGTCTTCGGTTTGCTGCCATGGGCGAGTTTCTCGGTCACCGGGTGATCGATCACATAAGACAATCGATCGCGCATCGGGGCAAGCCGTTCGGTCCGCGACTTGTCCATCAGATAGATGTCAAGCCATGCATGGCCTACGGCATGATCGTCGGCATGATAAATGCGGTTTGAGAAAGGTTTTGATCACGGCCTCAGGTGAATTCGAAATGAATCGCAAGCCAAGCCCGAATTCGTGGAGGTCAATGCATTGACCTTGGTTGCGGTTTCCGGATCCGAACCATCCGGTCAGAGTGACGCCCCATGCCCACTGCGAAACAGGGCGGGCGATTGGCCATACTCGGACTTGAAGGCTTTGGAGAGATGGAAGCCATCGCAGAATCCCAGCGACTCCGCGATCATGTCCAGCTTGAGATCGGATCGCTGAAGCATCAATGCAGCTTGCGCAAGCCGACGGCGGCGGCGGAACGAGGAGGGCGATTCGCCGGTTGCCGCCTTGAAGGTCTTTCGGAAATGATCATGGCTCATTCCCAGCATTGCGGCGATTTCCTGAGGCGTGGGTGAATCCCCCCCTCCTCCGAGAAGTTGTTTGGATTTCTCCAGCCAATCCTCTCGCGCCAAGGGACGCTGCGCCAGCGAGTCGGCAATCAAACAATGAATCGAAGTGGCCACGGCGGTGGAATCCTCAAGCGAGGACGTCGGCATGCGCAGGATCTTGAAAAAACGACGCGCCATCGTTGGCAATGAATCGACCCTCCAGACCGGATGCGATGGATCGAGCCCATGGGAGCGCCATCCTTCAAAGGCAGCTCCTTTGAACGCAATGAATACCTCGTCCCAGTCATCGCCAGCTTCCGGGCCATACTGATGAGGGTGTTCGGGGAAAACGACCACCAGATCTCCCGGCGACAAGCGCAGATCCATCCCACGACGGTCCCGATATCGACCTCCGCCGCCGAGCAGCAAAACCAAAGCATACATGCCATATACCCGGAACTGGGACAATCCCGTGCCTGTCGTTCCGCGGAGATGTCCACCAAATTCCGCATTTCCAATCGGGTTCGGCGGGCCGGAGAGCGGGATGATCCCGTCCGGCAAGTTGTGCTTTGCCATGCCCGGAAAATACATGCCGGAATCCAAAGCGTCCATTCACAAATCGAAGGATCCGGATAGCATTGGAAACTCAAATCCATGCACATTCTTTTCACCAAGGCCAACTGGGAACGCTCCGAACTTTCCGTCGCGGACTTCGTCCGGCTCTGCGCGGAAAACGGCTACGATGGCACCGAAATCTATCTGCCCGCGCGCCCCGAAGGCACTGCCGAAATCCGCGAACTGCACGAGGCCGCCGGATTGAAGATCGTTTCCCACATCGCCACCGAGGGCGCGACTCCCGCCGAGCATCTGCGCTCGCTGGAGGAGCGCTACCGCCGTGCCGCCGAGCTTCATCCGCTCTTCATCAACAGCCACACCGGCAAGGATCACTTCTCCTTCGCTGCCTCCCTGCAGATCTTCGAGGCCGGAGAGAAACTCGTCGCCGAACACGGCATTCCCCTCCTCCACGAAACCCACCGCGGCCGCGCGCTTTTCTCCGCCCCCGCCGCCCTCCATTTCCTGCGCGAAGTGCCATCGCTCCGCCTCACTGCCGACTTCTCGCACTGGGTTTGCGTGCATGAAAGCGATCTTAAAGACCAACCCGAAGCCCTCGACGCCGCCATGCAGGCAGCCGGTCACATCCACGCCCGCGTCGGCTTCGATGAAGGCCCGCAGATCAGCGACCCGCGGAATCCCGCCCATGCGGCATGGCTGGAACGCTTCACTTCGTGGTGGAAACATATCCTCGATCTCCGCCGTGCCGAAGGCCGCGAGTGGTTCACCATCACTCCGGAGTTCGGCCCGGAACCTTATATGCCGCTCGCCGGCGCATCCACGAATCCCGTCGGAGATGCCTGGGAATACAACTCCTGGATGCACCGCCACCTCCGCGAAACCCTTATCTAACAATTTCATGAACCCGGACATCAGCACCGCCCCACCCCACGTTCCCGACTACAGCCTCACCGGTGCCAATGCCACGCTCGCCATCGAGCGCGGCCTGGCCGAGGCCGATTGGTACACCACGCCCGTGCCGAAAGAAAAGATGCGCGGCCTGCTCCAGCGCCGCGATGGCCCTGCCATCCGTGACACGCTGCTGCTCTTCGGCATCCTCGCCGCCACCGGCTGGGCCACCGCCTATCTCTGGGGCACGTGGTGGGCGGTCGTGCCCTACCTGATCTACGCCGTGTTCTACGGCACCGGCTCGGATTCGCGCTGGCACGAATGCGGCCACGGCACCGCCTTCAAGACCGATTGGATGAACTCGCTTCTCTACGAAGTCGCCTCCTTCATGGTCATGCGCGAATCGGTCGTCTGGCGCTGGAGCCACAACCGCCACCACAGCGACACCATCATCGTCGGCCG
>JALOTR010000162.1 GCA_025457805.1 Akkermansiaceae bacterium
AGAGCGGCTTTTTCCGGTGTTTCGGCGAGTTGTTTCATCGCCACGGGGTCGGCAGTGTAATCCGCGACGAGTTGTTGATAGAGTTTGTGGAGTTCCAAACTGCGATCGGGTGTGATGGGGCGGGATGCGACAATCCGATAGCCATAAGCAATGGCCGCGACCGGATCGGCGGGAGCGGTTTCGCTCATGCGCTTGGACAAGGCGACCGATGCCTCGTGGAAGGCGGCGTCATTGAGTGTGGTGAGTGCTTGGAGCGGAGTATTGGAAACGAGGCGGCGCTTGGATGATATATCGCGCGGTGGCACATCGAAGGAACTGAAGAGCGGGTAAAGCAGACTGCGCTTGAAATACACATAAACTGCCCTGCGATAGCGGTCGGGATTTCCAGGAGGTGGTGTGTTCCAATCATCCTTGGTGAAAGGTTTCCATACTCCCGGAGGCAATGGCGGATGGACGGGCGGGCCGCCAGATGTCCGGGTGAGAAGCCCGGCGGCTGTTAGAGAATGATCGCGCATCATTTCCGCCGTGAGTCGCTGGCGCGGACCGCGGGCAAGCAGGCGGTTGTCCGCATCGCGCTCGGTGAGTTCTGCGGGGATCGTGGAATCCTGCCGATAAGTGGCACTGGTGACCAATTCGCGCAGCATGGATTTCACACTCCATTTCATTTCCTGTGAAAAACGCAGGGCCAAGTGATCCAGCAACTCCGGATGGGTGGGATGCTCTCCTGCGGATCCGAAATCTTCCGGAGTGGGAACGATGCCGACGCCGAAGAGTTCCAACCACAATCGGTTCACAGCAACCCGTGCGGTGAGTGGATTCACAGGCGATGCGATCCAGCGGGCAAGATCAAGGCGGGTGGCTCGCTCGCCTTGTTTCTTGAGTTTTGGAAAGAGTTCAGGGGTGTCGCCTTCCTGGATGCGCTCGCCCTTGTCGAGCCAGTTGCCGCGCTCGAACACATGAGTCGCACGTTGGAGGGCAGGGTCGCGCTCCAGCATCACCGGAATGGTGGTGGATGGGATCTTCGCAAGCTTTCCACGTGCCTCGGCGATCGATTGCTTGGCAGCGGCCACTTCGTTTTCAGAGCGATGGCTGATCCATCCAGGTTGATCTGTTAGATAGACGCGTCCCCGCTTGGCGACCATCGGAAAACTGGCGGAATAGGTGCCACCGTTCTTGAGCGTCACGCGAAGTTTCGAACCAGGAGCCACGGCCAAGGGCTCGGCGAGGATGAAGGTGGCATGGCGTGCAGTGGAAAATTTCGAATACGTCCCCCAGCCGCGGTCATTCCCCTTGATGGACCGGCTCGGATCAAACATCGGGTGCGCTTCATCGGCGACTGCCTCATGGAAGTTCACGCGGGTGGCAACTCCTGCGGGATCGACGACATCCAACAGAATCTGACGGATGATGCCACCCCACTCGGGAGTGTGGCTGGCTTTTTTCTCATCGAGTGGCAGGAGTTCCAGCCGCAGGGCGGTGACGGTTTGCAAATCCGTCGGAAATGTAAGCATATACTCGGCTCCGGAGGCAACGTTGGCATCGGCGCGGAATTCCTGAAGGCCATCCTGCTCGACGACGCTCAAAACGGCTTTCTTTGCCTCGGCCGTGATGCCGCGGGCGGGCTGCCAGCCGCTGGCGGAGTCGATTTTACTACGAATATCGTACAAGGTCTTTTCCGCTTTCAGAATCTGGCCCTGAAGCGCATTGGCCTCGGCATAGCGGGACTTGTCCAAAGGCACGGCAAGCTTGGGCAGGTCTTCCATGATATCCGCATCGGCGGACTGATTGAAAAACTCCATGAACTCGAAAAACTCCTCGTGTTGGATCGGGTCGTACGGATGGGAGTGGCATTGCACGCAGCCAAAGCTGATGCCCATCCATGCTTCCCAGGTCGTGCTCATGCGGTCCATCACGGCGGCAACCCGGAACTCCTCATCATCCGTGCCGCCCTCGCTGTTGACCTGGGTGAGGCGGCTGAAAGTGGTGGCGATTTTCTGATCGAGTGTGGCATCCGGGATCAGATCGCCGGCGATTTGTTCGATGGTAAATTGGTCGAAGGGAAGATCGCGGTTGAATGCATCGATGAGCCAGTCCCGATATTTCCAAACTTCGCGGCGGCCGTCATCGGCATAGCCCGCGCTGTCGGCATAACGGGCGAGGTCCATCCACACCGAGGCCCAGCGCTCGCCAAAATGCGGGGATGCTAACAAGCGATCAGTTTCCTTGTTGATGGCATTTTCCAGATCGACGGCGGCGGCTTGTTGGAAGGCATCGATTTCCTCGATGCTGGGTGGCAGGCCGATGAGATCGAAGGAAGCGCGGCGCAGCCACTGCGCGGGATCGGCGGGTCGGGATGGCTGGAGTTTCTCGGAATCCAGTCGGGCCAAAATGAAATGGTCGAGGCCGTGGCGGGGCCAGTCCTTTTTGCTGACGGCAGGGAGCGGATGGTTTTCAGGCGCGACGAACGACCAATGCTCACCCCACTTCGCGCCTTCGGTGATCCATTGGCGGAGGAGATCGATCTGGATCTGGCTGAGTGGCGGGCCGTGTTCCGGCTTGGGCATGATTTCGTCCGGATCTTTCGAGGTGATGCGGGCGATCATTTCCGATGCATCCGGCTTGCCGGGGACAATCACGGGTTTCCCGGATTCCCCTTTCCCCAGGGCCTTGTCGCGATAGATGAACGACACCTCGCCAGCCTCCTTGACGCCACCGTGGCAGGCGGTGCAGTTCGCGTTGAGAATGGGGCGAATGTCACGCGCGAAGTCCACCTCGCCGGGCAGCGCGGTGATCAGAAACGGAAACAGCAGAAGAATGCGGCAGGCCATGGGTGGATGTTCAGCGGATGCAGGAGCGTATTTCACGATCCCCGCAAACGACAATCCAGATCTCGGGCGAGGGCGCAAGCGGTGGTTTACCGCTGAAAACCGAAGGGAATTTCACAAGGGACGGAGTTTTCCAAGTTGGCTGAGGGCACCCACCCAACGCGCGGGCTTCCATATCTCAGCCTTCGCGCAGAGTTGCAGATCCGAATCGACCGCAGGTTTTCCACCCCAGTTCCTTCTCAGGTCAGCTATTTCGAGCGCGATGCGGGTTTACCCGGTCTTGGCAGGACGTGGGTCCGTTTGGCCCAGGCATCCCATTGGAAGGACATTTCCTTGACCCGGTCGGGGTCGGAATCGGCAAGATTCTTCAACTCAAGCCGATCCGCATCCATGTCGTAGAGTTCCCAAGGACTCCCCTCCATGGCGACGAGTTTCCATTTTCCATGACGCACCGCACGATGCCCTTCATGTTCCCAAAACAACATGCGGGGAGAGGTTGATGTCGGTGCATCCGGCGGGAGTGAAAACAAGGGAAGCAGACTGTTTCCTTCCATCGGAATGATCTTGTTTCCACCGGGCTCGGTTGGATAAACCGCACCCGCCACCTCGACGCAGGTGGCCATGATGTCCATGACATGAGAGGGTTCCTTGCGGAGGCCATGCCCGATGGTTTTCGGCCAGTGGGCGATGAAGGAATTGGTGATGCCACCTTCGTGGCCATAGTGTTTGTAGAGGCGCAGCGGAGTATTGGATGCGTTGGCCCAGGCGGAACCGTAGGCGGGAAAACTGCCTGCCTGCCCCATTTTTGAGAGTGCGTCACCTTGGATGAGTTGATTGGGCATGTCCTTTGTATTCTGGCTGATCCCTTGGCCTGGCGTGGGAGCGGGAAATGTTGGCATATCAAAACCGAAGGGTTCCCACTCGGCACATGCGCCGTTGTCACTGAGGAATAGGATCAATGTGTTTTCGAGTTCCCCACTTTTCCGCAGATCTGCGATCAGGCGACCGATGTTGCGATCCATGCCCGTGACCATGCCTGCATAGACCGCCATGCGTTGCGCAAGGTCGGCCCGGCGATCGGCGGGAAGCGAATCCCATGGTGGATTGTTTCCATCGGCAGTCATCGATCCCCCGCGCTTGGCGGCGGCGGTGAGAGGGATCTTGCTGCGGGGCGGGAGCATGGATGAGGGGTCCACAAGTCCCATTTTTTTCTGACGCTCGAAGCGGCGTTCACGAATGACATCCCAACCCTGCGCATAAATTTCCGCATAACCTTCCATATCCTCTTTGCGCGAAGCGAGCGGGAAATGAGGTGCCTGATATGCCACATATAACAACCACGGAGCCGCAGATTTGCGTATGTCTCCGAGGAAATCCAACGCGTGATCGGTGATTGCATCGGTGGCAAAAAACTCGCCGGTTTGATAGTTGCGCTGTGGTTTGCCCTCGGGCAGGCGGGTCATCATGCGCGGTTCCCACGAGTCCACCCCGTAGCCACTGACGAAACCATAGAAGTCATCGAAGCCACGCTTGATCGGATCTTCGTGATCCCCGACATGCCACTTACCAACAGCTGCAGTCCGGTAACCTGCAGGCTTGAGCACTTGGGCGATGGTCAAGCAGCGTTCATTCAACTCACCCCGATAGCCGGGAAACTTCTCTGGCTTTCCGGCAGCGGGTTTCGCTGGCTTGCTGGAGGTCATCAAGCCGATTCCTGCCTGGTGCGGATAAAGGCCGGTCAGCAACGAGGCGCGCGATGGGCAGCAGCGTGAGCTATTATAAAACTGGGTGAATCGCTGCCCACCTGCTGCGAGTGAATCGAGATGGGGCGTGCGGATTTCTCCACCATAACAGCCGAGATCGGACCAACCGAGATCATCGGCAAGGATGATGAGGATATTCGGCTTCGAGGGTGCCGCTTGGACAGGGCAGGAACTCGCAGCCCATAAGAAGAAGCTGATCTTCCATAGAATCACCCTGCTTCTCTCACTCAGACTCATACTCATAGGGCGTGACATTCCCATCGGGCAAGTGGGCATGATAGAGATACATGGCACCATAGGTCCAGTTCTGCTTGGGCATCCCTGGGAAGTTCAACCGATCCATCATCAGTGCGATGTAGCGTGACGGATAACCCTCGGGCAAAGGGATCACATTCGGCCAGATGCGGGTTCCGGATTGATCATCCCATGGTGGCAGATGCATCTTCAACTCGCCGGCAGGCTCAAGTCCCGGATAGGAGTGAATATATACTTTCCGATCCGCGCTTCCGAACATCGCGTAGCGCTTGCTGCCGATCTTCTGGATGGATGTCCCGGTGCTATCCATTTCCACCGGACCGCTGATGCGGGTATAGCCTTGGTCCCAGGAGTCGGACTCCCACATGCTGGCACGGAATTTTCCCGCATGTTCGGCCAGCAACATGCGCCACTTGCCGGCCTCCTTGTCATAGATGCCATGGGGGTCCTCATGCATTCCCGGCGGCAGACCGATGGGTTTGGCGCGCATGATCGAGAAGCCCTTTCGTGGGTCCCGCTTGCTGGAAACTGCGAGCACGGCTTTGTTTTGGCCTTTGGCATCATTTCCGTAAGCGCTGAAGCCAACCGTCCAGCCACGCCATTCCTTGGATGCCTCGTCGTAAAACAGATGCGATGCAAGTTCGTTTCGCAGCATGCCATCGCCCATGTCAAAGACGATGATGCCCTCGAACTAGAGATCGAATACCGATGGATTCATCGAGAAAACCCCTTGCATCGGATGGGGCAGTGCGCGGCCACGCACTGTCATCGTAAACCACAGTCGGTCATCTTCGATCAAGGGCTCGCCATCCGGTTTGGTAATGGCGCGAATGTCCGCTTGGCCACAACCGGGCGAAAGGGCCGCCTTCGCTTCATGGATAACCACCGAGGATCCGACAGCCAGCTTGCTGTGAAGACAGAACTCGAAGCGCTGCATCAGAGACTTTTTCCGTAGCTCGAAATGCTCGGCGAAATCCGGGTAGGCGATGAGATGGGACTGGCCATTGGTTTCGAGAAAAAGGTTCGCACCCACTGCAAGCATCTGCACCCGGAGGCGGAGGGGAAACACGGGTTTCACCGCATCTTGCAAAGGGTAGTCCTCGCTCACCACTTGCTTGCCATCTTTGATCAACACCCAACGAATGGCAGAACAAACTCCCGCCTCGACGACGAGTGATGCGCCAAGCCGATTGTCCTCCTTGGCGTCGCGGAAAAGAACGCCGACTTCTCCCGATCCATTGAACTGATCCACCGCGACATCATAGGATGCCAATGGATTGAATCCACCGATCCAACGGTCTGCAAGTGATGCCGATTGCGCGGAGATCTTCAGCTTGCCTTCCTGAATCTCATGTTTCGCATCGCCCACCGGGGTTCCGACGAGCGGATGCATCAGATCAAGCCCAACCACCTTGGAAGGTTGGAATCCGGCAAGGGGTATCTCCTGGTTGGCATCGAAAATCATCCGCTGCGAAGCCTGCCGACGGAAATCGAGTTGATCGGGAGTTACGTCAGCCTGCACCATGGTCCATGGCAACATCGCGAATGCCAATGCGGCCTTGCCTATATCTTTCACAAGTTTGCTTTTCATCCGGTGATTCAATCATTCGCTTCGAATTCACCGAGAGAAACAGGCTTCACGCTGAAATCAAACATCAAAGTGTTCCGATACTTGCCATGGGGCGGGGTTTCTCCAGCCCCGTATTTTGCTGTCGAGGGACGGATGATTTGATCGATTTCGGTGATCCACAATTTCCCGCGTGTGTCTCTTGCGGACAACTGGGCGGTCGTCATTGCGGGCGTCGTATTGCCGGCGCTGTTGGGATTGTAGTTTCCCATGGGCCAGAAGGTGG
>JALOTR010000163.1 GCA_025457805.1 Akkermansiaceae bacterium
CGCGGATGCGGCAGGCATTCCCGGCAACGGCAGCAACGGCTACTCGGCACCTTTTGTGAAATACAGCTACCGCAACGGTCAGGTGATTCATTACAAACTCATCGGCGGCAACCACGGTCTCTCCGTCGGCAGCAACAATGTCTATGCGATCGAGGCGAAGCAGATCGTCGCGGCGTTTCTTTTGCAATGATTTGCGGCCTATCCGTTTCACAGGCATCAGCCAAGCGCATCCACCGCCATCTTGCCAGCGGCTTCTCCGGTGGCGAAGCAGGTGCCCATGACGCGGATCGATGCCTGGGCGTCGTGATCGGCGGAAATGCAGCGGCCACCGACGAACAATCGATCCATGCCACGGGGTTTCAAACAACCCGCCGGAATGCCGCAGGGGCGGTTGTTTTCGGGGAAGCGAAGTTTCGGGCCTTTGGCGTTTTCGCGGAATTCCATGGGCCAGGTGGCGAGGGCGATTTCATCCTCGAATCTTTTTCCGGCCAGCACGTCCGCGCCGGTCAAGACAGCCTCGCCGAGCCAGCGGCGGCTCTCGCGGATGCCTGCGCGAACCGGCCAATGGCTGATGTAACTTCCCTTCCAAGTATCATCGCGCCCTGCAAGCCACTCGACAGTCGTGGCGGCGATGCGCCTGCCCTCGACTTCGAGTTTGCCGAGACACACCGGATCGAGCGGATCAAAATCCCCGGCCGTGTCTCCACCTGTTAGATCGATGGTTCCGAAGATTTCACCAAGCCTGCCGGATTCGCGGAAAGAAAGGCCGAGAGCGGTGGACGGGATGATTCCGGAGCGCACACCTTCCACCAGCAGGCCGGAGGTGCGCAGGCGCATGGCGTCTCCCATGACCGATGGATTGTGCACGCCGAACACATAAGCAGGCCGCTGCAACTGCGTCGCGGCAGCCATCGTGAAACCTTCACCCAACCACGCGGCGACCATAGCATCGCCGGATGCGTCCACCAGTGTGGAGGCAAAAATTTCCACCGCGCCGGATCGACTCGCTATCTTCAGCAACCATCCTTCCGCATCGCGCTCCACTGCCGAAGCCTCCGCGTGCAGCATCAACTCCAAGGTCGGCTCGGCGGCGATCATTTCATCCGCGATCCTCACAAAATCCACCGGATGCTGGGGCAGCACATCCACACGGCCGACGCGCAGGGGACCGATGCCTGTGGCGGCGATCATCCGTTCCGCGATCTCCGCCGAGAATCCCGGGTTTGCGAGCACAGCTCCCGGTTCATCGCGCAAAAGATACAGGCCGCAAAAACTGTGCACCAGCGAGGCCGTGCCCATGCCGCCGGTGAAACCATGACGCTCGATCAAGAGAGTCCGTGCGCCCGATCGTGCTGCGGTGATTGCCGCCGCGAGGCCGGCGCTTCCGCCACCGACCACCGCCACATCGAAGCGCCGGACGCCGGGGCTCATGAGGATTTTCCGGCGATCAGCTTGGCCAGGGTCGTGGGCGTTGCGAGGTTTTCGCGGGTGAGATCGTCCGGCCCGAGTTCCACGCCGTATTCATCCTCCACGGCGACGACCAATTGCATCACCGCCATCGAGTCCAGTCCCGCTGCGAAAAGGTCTCCGTCTTCCGGGAAATCCCAATCGAGTTCCAAGAGGCCTTCGCCGTTCATCCAGTCGATCAATTCCGTAGGGTTGGGTGACATTTGCTTCGAAGAATCCATGCGCGCGAAAAGTGCGATGCGTGTCCCCATTTCATCAAGTGGAAATCGCTGCTTATTTGCCGTAAGGCATCTGGGACTCCGTTGGCGGCCCTTGAGGGAAACGGCCAAGCATGGTCAAACTTGATTCACCCGGGAGGAAGGATGAGGGGAAGGTGCTGACGACCGAAACGCCGATGTAGCCGACCAAAGAACCGGCATCACCGAGATTTGCGGCTTCCGTAGCCACCGCAATCGGAAAGATCCGCGGGGCCGGAGAACATCCCGATGTAGGGCGCAGCAAGTTTGGCGAAATCCACCGCTTCGGCTTCGGCTTCGGCATCGGCATCGATCTCGCGAGCCAAGGCGTGGCGCACGATCTCGGACGCTGATTGGTTTGCGGCCTTCGCCTTCTCGCGAAATTTTTTCTCGATTGCTTGGGGAATTTTCACCGTCAAAATCTTCATTCTGGAAGCAGAGATAAGACTCGCGAGGCGGGAAGCCAAATTGAAATTCGCGCGCCTGGTTTTTGGGGCTCCAGCGACGAATAGCGGCATTTCGACTCGCACGTGCTGGATAGAGAGGCGTTTCACTGCCGCCTTTGGCCGTATCGAGGATCGCGACGATGATGCCTGACCACCATCACCTTGATGCCCCAAGACTTCACTTGATAAATGAAGTGATAAGGAAAACCCGTTAGGTTTGCACGCCGTGTGAATTCACCGAAAGGAGGAAATCCCAGAGGGTTGTTGAGAGCCCTCGATACGGTTCCCAGCAGCTCATTGAAAAAACGATCAGCCAGGTGGGAGCCCGCCTCGCTCTCATAGTGTTCAAGAATCCGCCTCACATCGCGGGCCGCGGCTTGGTGGTAAATCACCTTCATTCCGGGCGCCCGACTGCTTTGAGAAACTCATCATGGGTGAGACAAACGGAGGGATCCCGATCCATTTCCTCGGAACGCAGATGCGCTTCATCCAGTCCGTCGTCCTCCTCGACAAGGATTCCGGGCAGGGAATCGAGCAAACCAGCAGCGAGCTTGGCACGGTCCGACTCCGGGAGTTGGTAAACGAGATCTTCAATTTCTGCCAGTGTGACCATGCAGAGGACGCTAGCCTGAACTGGACTTCGAATCAAGCAGTAAGGAGTTTCAGCCGATCTGACGCAAATCTGAAGAATTCAATCTCCCAGAACCGATTTATCCCCTTCGATGTCATCCCCTGCCACCCTGCCGGTGGTTTCCTCGGCTTCATTGCGGAAACCCTCGCAGCAGGGCACTCGCTCCACGCCGTCAGGACGGCGAGCACTCAAGCATGCCTGTGACACAAGAGACCCGATAAGACACGTTTTCCGCATCGACATCATCAAACTTTCAATCCCTGCCGCTCCCAAAGAATCCTATGCAAATCCGAGGAAACCGCTATGCCTCCGCATGTATAGCCAAGGATTTTGAAATCATGAAAAAGTTCCTGACCACCGATCGGTTATCTGTTCTGGAACAACGAATGGCATCCGGGCAAAGAGCGGGCCGATGATATCATTACAGTAAAATACCATTTGTCGAAAAAATGGCTCAATCAACTGGGAATCGTAATCGGCCCCTCTCAGACGTTCAGCACCAAAAACGGAAAGAAAAAACTCGGATACGAGACACTCACACTGGATCGCTGACCAAGTCTGCCGACGACAATGAAGCCCCCTCAGCGCTTGCGGCGCAGGACGAGTCCGAATGCCGCCAAGGCTCCGAGAAGCGCTGCCGAGGGTTCGGGAATCGCGGCATGGGAGTTGAGCGGGTTGTTGGCAAAACTGCTGTCGGAAAGCCCGAAGAATTTCACGTCCGCCTCGCCATTGTTGTCGATTCTGAAGCCGAATACGTTCTGAGGCGTGGTCGATGTGCCTTCGAAGAATTTGGAAATCGAGGCCACGGAGAACGCCATGGCCTGTGAACTCTGGTAGGACGCTGCCGCATATCCCGAGTTCCAGTCATACTTGGAGTAGGCGGATCCGGTGGGATAGCCGAAGCGCAGCATGTTGGCTCCTGCGATCGCATCGCCGTCGATGTTGAGTGGTGTCAGCGTGAAGAAGGTGTTTCCCCAACGCTCGGAAACGAGCAGGAAATCGGTGGGTTCGAATCCATGTTGGAACAGCAGATCGTAGTCCGAAACACCGGAGGACGGCATATTCGAGACACCATCATAATAGGCATAATTGAGCAGGTCCGTGTCCTGTGTGATTCCCGCCAGCGCCTCTGAATAACCGGCGAGGTTGGAGGTGGTGGTGATCAAGCCATTGTCAAACACACCCACACCCTGAGTGAGGGAACTGAAGCCCACATTGACCACTACAGCTCCAAGCGAATTGAAGCTATCCAGCGAACGTGTTCCGCTTCCGTCCTGAATGGTGACAGATTGCAAATAAACCGGGTTGTCGCGGTTCACCGAAACACCGCTGGCGGATGAGTTCTGGTAAACCGTGTTTCCATCCACTTCATAGGTCACGCTGGTGATCGGCGTGCTGTGACTTCCGGGCAGGATGTCGATAAAGTTCTGTGCCGTGACGGACTGAGCCATGGCTAGAAGCAACACGGCAGTGCAGTATGAAAATGATGACTTCATTGATTTAGGGGGAACGGGCGGGGGAGCCCGGGGTGAGGGGGAGTTCAGAAGCCAATCGGGGGAAACCGCAGCGCTGCTGGACGTGGACATTCTGCCAGATCCGATTATCCGATCAACTTAACTATTCCACGTGATCGCGTAGGCGGTGCTTCGCTGGAAGCCCCGCGGAGGCCGCCATCCGCCTGTTTCTCAGGTCCGGGTTGTCAGCGGCTTACAGAGATGCGGAAAAATCTGACCGGGCCATCGATAGGGATGGGAAGGGTGCGGGGCAAGTCGTCACCGAGAATTTCGGCACCATAGGGCTGCCACAGGTTGGACTGGCCAAGGTCAGTGGAGTGCTGGATCTGGTATCTGCGACCAAGCTTCGTTTGGAAGCTGGTTTCCCATCCGCCCGGCGCCTCAGTGAAAGTGGGCGCAAAGTGGTCCGCCGCGTCATCCGGGGCGGTGAGGAAGATAAACTCATCCAAGTTTGAAATGCCATCGCCATCGAAATCGCCGCCTGGTCCGGCAGCGGAGAGCAGCGTGGATCCGGCGATGCCGGGAAACGTGGAAATCCATGCCCAGTAGTCAGGATCGCCCTTCGAGATCGCGACATTGTCAAGAGCCTCGGTTTCCGTGCCGTTGATCCATTCCGAACGAATGCCGACGCGTGACACGTCGCGCATGACGAGTTGGAAGAACTCCTCGCTAACGCCGAATGCCTGGGCGGATAACTCGAATTGATAGGAGTTCCACGCCCCAAGGGCGGGGACTTGCGCCGGGGTGATGTTGCGGGTGAGCGTGCCGTGGGGCGAGAGAATCCGGATCATGTCTCCCGCTTGGAGCAGGTTGGTGCCGACGAGGATTTTGAGATCGAAGGAGAGCGTCGTCAGGCCCCGCCAGTCGCCTGCCCACGACTCCGGGGAGAACCAGTATGCGGTTTCCCCCTCGTCATTGATGGTGATGCAGCCGGGAGGATTTCCCTCGAGGGTGTTGTGGAGTGCCTTTTGCGTCAGGATCGTCCAGACGCTTCCGGTGCTGTTCCGCCCGCCTTTGCGCCAGCCTTCGTTTCCCGCAGCGAAGCCGGAAAACAGATCCTGCGGCACGCGAGCGGGGAAACCGGCCGGGTCGAGGCCGACGTAATCCAGCAAGGTGGTATCGGTGCCGTTGACGAGATCTGCGATGATCGTGAGATGCGCGACGTTCGTCATCACTGAGTTGAAAACCTCCGGCGTCACTCCAAACAGGCCGGGTGTGAGATCGAGCGTGTGGGGAGTCCATTCACGCATCGGTCTGGGCAGCGTAAGGCTGAGGACTTGGTTATCGAATCCGTGGATGCGGAGGATCGGTGCGGCATCGGCGAGGCCGGTGGGGGTTCCGAGGACCGAGTCCGGACGGATGGTAAAACGGATGGCCTTGAGGGCCGACCAATCCCCACTCCATGAGTCCGGCGAGGCAATGCTGGCCAAGCCGGTTCCTGTATCGGTGCATGAGATCGCCCCGCCGGAGAGCCCCGTTGTTTCCGACCAGCCGAGTGCGGCATTGTCATGGACAAACCAGCCCGCGGGTCCTTGATCGAAGCCCTCCGCCAGGCCTGCCGCACGGGATGGAGCCACGACTGGGCCGGTGGCGATCACGATGTTGTCGTAAGAAGCGACGTCCAGCCCGCTGTTGAACTCCCCGCGGATCCAAATTTGGCTGACGTGGGAAATGGTTTCTTCGAAAGTCGCCTGATCGACGCCGAAACTGGAGGCTTCGAGCGGCAAGGTGACGGCGGTCCACTGGTTGCGGACGAGCGGGAAACTCCACTTCAAGACCCTCCCGTTGGCACCGAGGATGGAGACCAATTCATTGCCCGAGTTGCTTGAGTCCGTGGTGCTGCTGGTCCAGCGGATGTCGAAGCGGACTTCGCTGAACGCGCTCCAATCCCCTGCCCAGGACGGCGGCGAGGCGATTTTGAAATTCCGCCCATCGCGAAAGTCCGTTGCCTTCAGCGAAAACAAAGGCCGCCCTTCCGTCTCGGCCGTGAGGGCGCAGTCATCGACCGGACTCCAACCGGCGACCTTGCCCCCGGCGACCTCGGGATTGGTGAATCGTTCGACAAGATTGGAGGTGAAAACCTGCACCGGGTTGGCACTTACAGCGACTTCATCCAGACCCACCACTTCATTGACGCCGGTGTATTCGCCCAGAATCCGCAACTCCGCCACATCGGCAAGGATCGCATCGAAGGCCGCCTGATCCACCCCGAAGGAGGCGGGAGTCAGGCTGACCTCATAGCGGGTCCAGCTCCACAGCGGCGCGGGTCCGCTCCAGGTCATCGTCTGTCCATTGGTGCCTTCGATTTCCACGATGCCTGCGGTTTCGTCATCCGCGTATTGGCCGCTGGTGATGGCGAGATCGAAGCGCAGGACCCGATAGGTGCTCCAGTCGCCGGC
>JALOTR010000164.1 GCA_025457805.1 Akkermansiaceae bacterium
ATCGACGAGGTCCCATGAGGCGTTGTGATAGTTTCCGCTGGCTTTGGAGACGGCGCGTTGCACGGCGGATCCGGCGGCTTCGTTGGCGGTGGCGTCCTTGTCGGCCATTTGTTGTTTCTGCATGCCTTCTTCGCGGAGATTGCCGTAGCCGAGATAGGTCTTGTTGAGTTCGATGCCGAGGTCGCTGATCTTTTTATCCTGCGGTGCGGGGATGTGACAAACGGCGCGGTCCTGATCGATGATCATGAATTTTCCGCCAGCAAGCGCGGCTCCATCGTGCCAGGATCCGGACATGCCAGTATCTCGCGGGCCACAGTGGATGGTATTGACGATGACCCCTTTGGCATAACTTTCCTTGCATGCCTGGCGTGGATCGACCGGGCCTTGATTGAACGGCTCGTTGCCAGCGATGAAGATGGCCTTGTAGGTTTTGGGGTCCTGATCCCAGGTGAGATCGGTGATGGCGCGTTGGATGACGGCTCCGCAATATTCCTCGCCGCCATTGGTGGTGAGGGCGGTGATTTGTTTGCTCACTTCATCAAGATCGCGGGTGAGCGGTTGGATCTGGCGGATGTAATGACTGCCAACGGGCTGGTTGTTGTTACCATATTCAAATAGGGCCACTTCCACGAAAGGGGCCACGCCATCGCGGCGGGCATCGATGAAGGTGTTGACGACTTTCCATAACTGGGTTTTCGCCTGATCGATGAGGCCGTCCATGCTGCTGGAGGTGTCGAGCAGGAGGGCGATCTGCACCTTGTGGTGGGCTTCGGCGGCGGCCGGATCCACCGGCGGACGATCGCGGCGGCCTTTGGCGGACAGGGGTTGGGCGAGGGTGATGAGACTGATGATTAGAGGCAGTGTGGTTTTCATGACACCTGCTTTTTACCCCGATCCGCGGCGGGTGTCCGTAAAGGCTCGGTAAATTCAACGCTCAGGCTTGGAGTGCGTGATTCCAGCCCTTGTCGGTCTTTTCGAAGGGGAAATCGGCGGTTTTTTGGAAGTTTCCATCGATGAAGGTGTGCTGGATGATTTCCACGTGTGCAGCGGAGATCAGGATTTCATGAAATCCCTGCGGCTCGCCCTGGAGGCGGGTGGAGCAGACGGTGGGTGCCTGGGATATCATGGTTTTCCATGAGCCTGTCAGGCTTTTCGCGGCGATCTGCGAGCGATGAAAGTGCCCGCACAGGACCAGATCCAATTGTGATGACTCCATGGCCGCCATGAGAGCGGCGAGTGGCTTGACGACTGCGCGGCCGGAAACCTTCAACTCCAGCAAGGGATGATGAATGACCAGGATCCTGCACGGATGTGCGGGAGTTTCTGCGAAATGACCGGCGATGCGGGAAATCTGGTGACGCGAAAGCCTGCCGTCCGACCAATCGGTGTGGAAACCAAAGGGCCGCGGGCTGTTGAGGCATATCACATCGAAGATATCATCCCGGTAAACCGGCTCGATGTCCGGGTGGATGCGTTGTTGATAGCGGCGGAAGGGGCGGAAGAAGCGATCGTAGGGATGATTGAAGTAGGGGATATCATGATTTCCCGGAATGATGATTCGTGGACTTGGAAGTTGATCGATGAATCTGGCTGCGGCGTCCAGCTCGCTGCGGCGGGCGGTCATGCTGAGGTCGCCGCTGAGGACTGTTAGATCCGGATCGAGGTTGTGAGCGGTCTCGATGAACGAAGCGGCGATTTGTGGATCCGCTGCGCCGAAATGGGGATCGGATAGATGGATCAGGCGTTTCATGCGGAGGGTGGCGGGTCGTTTTCCAGCACGGAAGGATCGCCAAGGACGTGCAGGCAGCGCGGGCGGATGCGGAGGCGGATGGGGAAGCGGAGTTTGAGGATTTCCCCATCGAGCATGATTTTTGCATGGCGGCGGCGCTTGGCGCGCAGGGTGATTTCCGGAGTGGAGAAAACCGTGAGTTGCGGGTTCAGGTTCTGGCGGCCCATGGAATAATCGAGCATGCCGCGGAGTGCGGCGGAGGTGTGGCGATGGCGGCCGAGGTAGGCGGTGAGTTTCCCGGATGTGAACTCGGTGCGTGCGGGGATGAGGCCGACGGCATTCCGATAACTGCCGGGAACGAAGACTGAGAACTTGGTGCGGAGGGTGCCGGATCCTGCGGGGGACTCCCATGAGAGGCGGAGCGCGCGGGATTTGCGGAATGCCAAGCCCACGCGGCTGATGAGTCCGATGGCCTTGCGCCACCACTGGCCGCGGTTGGCTTCGCGATTTTCGAAGATGGAGGAAAACTCCGGATAGAAGCCGAAGATGGTGGAGCAAAGGCAAGTGCGGCCATTCACGTCGAGCACATCGATGGGAAACGAAGGTGCATTTGCGAGAAACTCTGCGGCTTTAGCGAAATCGAGCGGAATGCCAAGATCGCGTGCGGCGAGGTTGAAGGTGCCCATGGGAAGGATGCCCAGCGCGGTTTCTGTGCCGGCGATGAGCCCGGCGGCAGCGGAGACCGAGCCATCGCCACCACCGATGAGGAGCACGTCGGGGCGTTCTTTGAGCGCCTGCTGGATGCACCTTTCGATGTCACCGGGATCAACGAGGCGGGTGGTGATTTCGTGTTGGCGGGCGTGGAAGGCCTTTTCCACGTCTTTGGCAATGGTTGCCGGATCATGGCCGCGTTGGGAGGCTCCGGCGGCGCGGTTGATGAGAAGGATGCAGCGGCTCATGTGGCAGGGTGGGGGACGGCCGGATGAAATACGTGCCTGCCCATGATGTGCTTGGAATGGGTGGAGTCAAAACAATCATCCGGCGATCCAACCCGAAGCGCGACGGCATGAGATGGCAGCCCGTGCGCCGCGGGCCGCAGTTCTGAGGAGAATGTGAAGGCAGAACTGGGGATGCAAACCCAGAGGTGCGGGGTGACTGTAGGATTTCACGGCGGCGATGAGTGCAGGACTGTTGGAATCGTCTGCCGTGGCAAAGGAGGGGAGGCCACGCTTGCAGTCTTTGCGGATGTCCAGGACATCGTCGATGATCTGGGCGATCATCACGATCCGGAACAGGATGCGGAGATCCGCGTCGGTCCGGATTTCGTGCTCGGCCACATCAATGGGACCTTGCGTCGCGATGGCCCAGAGTGTGGCGAGTGAGACGCGGTTGACGTTTTCGCGATAGATTCGCACGTCGCTCGCGGCCGGTCTGCGACCGGGCCTTGAGCGTTCGAGATGGCGGAGCCGTTTGATATAACTGCAAATGCAGTCGCGGTGAAACGAGCGTGAAAACGATGAGATGCAATGGCGGAAATCAGCCGGGTTGTGGGGATCTCCATCGAAGCGATCGTTGAGGTATGCACCGAGTTCCATGGTATCGATGATCGCGCGTTTGCGGGCTGCATCCAGGGCGATGCCCCGTGCTTCGAGCGCCGCGCTGATTGCCATGAGAGACAGCACACGGAGGGGGGTGCCGGGTTGTCGGGCAAAGAACAAATGGGCGTTTCCAAAGAAGGCCGCCGCTGCGGCTGGGATTCCCAGCCAAATAGGTTTCGCTTGGAACGCGGCAGATCGGGCCATGGTCTTTTCCATGGGTATCGTGATAGCCGAATACATCATAGAATGCAAAGAATGATTTCCCTGGGGCATCCCCAGCGGACGGGAATGAGATCACTGCAACCCATGCTAACCAATAAATGGGTGGAACCACTTTGCTGACGCCGATGATTGAAGGGGTAGAACCATGCCCCGGGGAACAAACGCCCACCGGCCTCGAACCATACCCACTGGCAACCATGCAGATGACCTGCAAACACAAGATCGTAACCTGCATGGCGTGCGTGTTTCCAAATGGAAGGATTGTGCGCGCAGAGAATGGCGGCATCACAATCCGGCAATATCAAGCCACCCGGTCCTGAGATCGAGAAGCGGCGTTCGCGGAAGACGAAGGATTCCGTTCTTCCTTGAAGCCAGTGCGCTCCGGACTCCATCACTGCTTCGCGAACTTTTGGCTCACCGACTGCGAGGTCATGGTTTCCCGGGATGGCGAAAACCGGGGCCATGCCGACCATTTGGACGATCAAACTGCGCAATGCATCAAGCTCGGATGCTTGATCCACCAGATCGCCACCTAACAGAATGACATCGGGTTCGGCCTTTTTGAGTGCCGCTATGACTTGCGAGCCCAACAAGTGGGACCGGCCGCGGCGGAGGTGGATGTCGCTCACATAGGCGAAGCGACATGGATGTTGAGGCGAGGCGATGATTTCCTCACGCACTCGCAAGGGGCGGTGCAAGCCGAGTTGGAGGCTTTGCAAAAAAGGCATCACTCACGCGGCGTCTTTCTTCTCCCCAGCGGCTTGAGGCTGAGCTGCTTTTTTCGGAATGTCCCACGCGGTGAGCCAATTCTGTTGGATGCGCTTGTAGCCGGCATCGAGCAATCGTTTTTCCAAATCGGGGAAATGGGCGGCTCCGTAAAAGACGCCGAGGTTTTTCTTTCCAGCCGTGACTTCGCGTTGGATCACTTCCATGCAGCGTTGATTGCGATCGCTGATGATCACGCTTTCTCCGGCGAAGGCGGCGATCTGGTCATCGCCCTGGCCGAGCGTGTGGATGATTTCCAATTTCACGAGATCGGATCTTCCCGAGAGCATGGCGGCGAGCAGCTTGGTGGGATCGGGTTGTTTGGCAGGCTCGGGGGCTTCCTTGCTGGCATTGAGGGCGAAACCGAGCACCGATTCGCCGCGTTCTTTCTGCATGCGGGAGAATTCCTCGTAGGTGAGATCCGCGTGGACGAAATTGGGTGCCTTGTAATGGATGGAATCCATCTGGCCGGAGAGGTTGAGGAACTTCGCGACCATGTCATACATCTTGTGAAGGCCGGACAGATCCTGCTTGGCGGCTGGTTCTTCGGGCGCCGCTGGCTCTTCTGGCGCCGCTGGCTCTTCTAGCGCCGCTGGCTCTTCTGGCGCCGCTGGCTCTGCGGCCGCTGCGGCGAGTTTTTCCCCGCCGATCATTTCGAAGAGGACGGCATCGTAGGATTTGAAGCGCTCGTTGAGAGCCTCGTAGTACGCCTTGTCCGCGATGTGGACGGCGCCGATGAGATCCACGTGGTTGCCGTCCTTTTGGTAGCGGGTGATGGCGGTTTGGAGCCGGGCGGCGGAGTCGTCCTCGTCCACCCGGATGAAGTTTTCCGCCTGGGCGGCGGCGGTGAGGAGGATGAGCGTGAGGGCGCTAGCGAGGCGTGTTCTGCGGGCCATGGGAAAACTATGCAGGGAAATCACCCCGGCGCGAGAGGAAATGCGGGGGCTTTTTTCCTCCTGAACTTCAATTGCCGGGGGCGGGTTTCTCGGTTATATCCGGCTCGCCGATGAATCATCCGACCCCGCTGAGCTACTGCCCGGACCTGCTCCACTACACCCGCCGCCCGACTCGTGAGGTGATGGTCGGCAACGTGGGGGTGGGTGGGGAAAATCCGATCCGTGTGCAGTCGATGATCACCTCGGATACTCGCGACACCCCGGCTTGCGTGGCGGAGGTGCTGGGGCTGGCGGAGGTGGGTTGTGAGATCGTGCGGATCACGGCGCAGACGAAAGTTTACGCGGCCAATCTGGAGAACATCGCCCGCGAGGTGCGTGCCGCCGGTTGCCAGGTGCCCTTGGTGGCGGACATTCATTTCAAACCGGACGCCGCACTTGAGGCCGCCAAGTGGGTGGAAAAAGTGCGGGTGAATCCAGGCAATTATGCGGACAAGAAAAAGTTCGAGATCCGCGAATACAGCGACGCCCAATACGAGGAGGAGCTTGAGCGCATTCGCGAGGAGTTCACACCGCTGGTGATGCTTTGCAAGGACCTCGGGCGGGCGATGCGGATCGGGACCAATCATGGTTCGCTCTCCGACCGCATCATGAACCGCTATGGCGACACGCCGCTGGGCATGGTGGAGAGCGCGCTGGAGTTCGCCCGGATCGCGCGGGATCATGATTATCACTCGCTGGTTTTCTCGATGAAGGCGAGCAACCCGAAGGTAATGATCGAGGCCTACCGATTGCTCGTTGCGCGGCTGGCCACCGAGGGTCCGGATTGGAACTATCCCATCCATCTCGGTGTGACCGAAGCGGGCGATGGCGAAGACGGCCGCATCAAGAGCGCGATCGGAATGGGTTCCATGCTGGCGGATGGCATCGGCGATACGGTGAGGGTTTCTCTAACGGAAGACTCGGTGCATGAGATTCCTGTGGCGCAGGCCTTGGTGGCGCCTTTCAACAGCAGGGATCAAAACATCATTTCATCATCTCCATTCACTCCATCCTATGATCCCTTCTCCTACGAGAGGCGTCGTAGTTCACCCATGACCATCATGGGTCACACGCTTGGTGGGGATCAGACGGTGCGGGTCTTCACCGCCCAGGAAAAGTGGAATGCGCTTGCCCACAAGATCGCAGGCATGGGTGATTTCAAACCGGAGATCATCGTGGAAAAGTCCGGTGTGGTGGAAATCGATCCCACGGATGATGCGGCGGTTTCCCGCGTGAATGCGATCGACTCGAACCAACTTGTCACCGTGGCGGATACCACGGCGATGGAGGTGATTCCGGCGTTTCGATTGCTGGCGGCCAAGCTGGATGCGCGGCATCCCATCCTTCTGAAGGACACGCTCCGCCCGCCATCGGAAAACCAGGATTTTCTCCAATCGCTGTTGCCCGCCGCGCAAAACATCGGCTCGCTTTT